>NZ_JBSYGH010000003.1:0-209089 GCF_054121495.1 Salegentibacter haimaensis | reverse complement strand
TCTTATTTTGTAGAAGCGGCCTGGCAGGCCATCAGGACCGACCCTGTTATTCAGGCGTATTATCGAAAACACCTGGGCAAGGATGTCAAGAAAATAATAGTAAAAGTGGCTCATAAATTACTGAGTAGAACTTTAGCAGTAATAAAAACAGAAACTCCATACCAAATAGGAGTGGTAGAATAGTACTAACAAATGACCAAGCTCAAAACAATAAAAAACCTGTACCACAAAACAACGTAGGTGGCCACTGCGGACCACATTTTGTTAGCAAGTGGACAGGCTTATATAACCAATCATAGAGATGCTGGTGGCGCTATAAAAGTGACCACAAATAGGATGCTGAGCAGGTTATTATAGCATTGAATTTTCACTGAAGCAAAGCTTCAATAAAAATTCAACGCGCTAAAAAATATAAACTATTGAAATAAAGAGAATTAAATATTAAATTTGGAAGAGAATCTGGTTATTGCTTTTCATAGGATATGTTGTTGCCCACAGTTTTACTTGAGTTCGTAATTCCCGTTCGCCCATTTTTTTGTCGGTTCAATCCATTCTTTTAGCGGCTTGAACAAAAATCCGTGTCCCAATCCTGTATTTAATTCCACTTCCTTAAAATGCTTGATTTTACAATTTGAATTTTCTTTTCTTTGAATTGCCGAAACTCCGAAAGGGTCTGAGGTTTCATAGATAGTTAAAATATTCCCGCAATAATTAATTTCAGGTATATTTTCTAAATCGGCATTTCTATAACTTGCCACAAACACAAAATTCAATTTAGGATTATTTGCAAAAGTTGAGATATATTGAGCTATATATCCACCCTTTGATGTTCCAACTATTGTAATTTTTCCAGGGTCAGTTCCACTCAAAATCAAACTATCTATTTGACTTACCATTTCGAGTGCATATTCGCGAGCATTCACATTACCGTTTCTTTTTTCACTGATGACTTTGAATCCGCTATTTTCAAATGCAGCTAAAATTTCTTTGTATTCGGTCCTCCCGAATTCTGGATGCAATTCATCCAGTCCGTGTTCTTCTAAAAAGCGGTTATGTAAAAAGAAAATAAATCGGTCATCGCTTGTTTGTCCGCACGCATAAAGTGTCGAACAAAAAAGAATTCCAGTTAATAAAATACCTTTCATTGAACGACGATTTTTTTTCAAATTGTGGGCAACGTTTTCGTATAAAAGCTTTTGCGCTTTCAAGTTAGTATTTTTTAGCAAAACCGAATCTTAATTTTTTATCGTACCGAATCAGTCGTAAAAATTTCGCCGCAATTGCTTTTATGCAGTGTTGCCTGCTTTTGCCCAACGCCCGGTCTGGCGAAAACCCGTCCGGGGCTTTGGAATTCTACTTTCATTACGGACTGCTATCCGCCGAACTAAAATCCGAATTTTGTCAGTTTTCGAGATCGCTTTTTAAAAGGTCAGGGGAGAAGCGATATCCTCTAATCAAATTCCGTGTCCGTCCGAATCGGTGCAATTGCTGGCAACGTCTCGTATAAAAACTGTGCGAGCGGGCGAGCGTGATTGTCCGCAGGGCAATCCGCTGAGCAAGCGAACACGGACTTTCGATTCGAGACAGGTTCAAGCATTGTTTTTTTATGTTGTTAGCCACCGTTTTATTTACGCTCGAGAATCCAGGTGGAGATAGTTTCTAATACTTTGGGAGAAATGGTTTGTTCTATCTCGGCGTATTCATTTGGTAAACCTGTCGAACTCTCTTGAAAAAGGTGATTTAAATTGTCAAAAACAATTATCTGCACTTCATCGTTTCCAGCTTTTTGCAATGATTCTTTAACAATTTTGGAATTTTCAACCGGAGGCACCTGAAAATCATTTTCACCAAATAAAGCGAGCACAGGAATACTTGTTTCTTCCAGAACTGGAGCAGGATCGTGTTTCAAATAAAATTTTATCCAAGGCGAGGTGATTTGTTGAACCAGGGTATGAATTTGATTTTCATTCAAACGGCCAGCAAACTGTTGCTGAAAATACTCTTTCAGTTTTGTTTCCAGTTCCTCTTCTTTTGAATTCCTAATAAGGTCATATGCGCCGCTAAAAATCTGCTGACCCTGATTTACTGTTAGTTCATCGATTCCGCTCTTTTGTTCTAATATTCTTTTTTGTAATAGTAGATTCTTGTCTCCCGGTAAGCCCTGGCCCGCGAGTAAAATTATAAAATCAACTTCTTTGGAGCTATTTGCAACCATTGGGGCTATAAGTCCGCCTTCACTGTGACCAAGAAGTCCGATTCTATTAAGTTGAATTTCTTGTCGAGATTTTAGAAATTCTACCGCTGCTTCCACATCATTGGCAAGATCTTTTGATGTAGCTTTAGATAAATCTCCTTCTGATTCGCCAACTCCTCTGTCGTCAAACCGTAAGACAGCAATTCCTTGTTTTGTAAGATGGTCTGCTAAAACAAGAAACGGTTTATGTCCAAAAACTTCAGAGTTCCTGTTTTGTGGTCCGCTACCGCTTATGAGGACTACTGCTGGATGTTTTCCTGATCCTGTAGGAATTGTTAAGGTGCCTGCAAGTTCTATACTATCCTTAGTGTTGGTAAAGGTTATTTCTTCTGAACGATAATTAAATGGGGCTTTTGGTTCTTGAGGGCGCAGAGGCGACGAATTCATTGCTTCATCTTTGTTCCTGGAGAGGTTTAACGGAAGATTCATCCCTCCTTGTTTAAAAGTTCCCTCAATTATTTCATCTGCAACATTGTAAGTTCCTTCATATGAAATACCTGCGCTTGGAAAAGCAATTTCTAAAACGGAATTTTCGAAGGCAGTGTGATCAGCCTTTATTCCAAATGCTCCCTGTTTCGGACTGTCCATTGAAGTTGAAAAAGTTGAGTCATTCTTCTCTATATGAAAAATTAGAGGAATCTCCATTCCAGAAACTTTCAATGCTCCGTGCCAATCACCGGCAATTTCTTGAGATTGAGCAAGATTAAAAAATAGAACTACTAAAGCAAAAAATCCAATTTTCATTTTCTTCATATCATTTATTTAAATGGTGGCTAACGTTTATGTATAAAAGCTGTTGCGCTTTCAAGTTAGTATTTTTTAGCAAAACCGAACTTTAATTCTTTTTCGGAACGATTCAGTCGTAAAAATGTCGCCGCAATTGCTTTTATACAGTGTTGCCTGCTTTTGCCAAACGCCCGGTCTGGTGAAACTCCGTCCGTGCCTTTGGAATTTTACTTTTGTTACGGACTGCGATCCGCCGAATCGAAACCCGAATTTTGTCAGTTTTCGAGATCGCTTTTTAAAAGGTCAGGGGAGAAGCAATATCCTTTAATCAAATTCCGTGTCCGTCCGAATCGTAGCAATTGCTGGCAACGTCTCGTATAAAAACTGTGCGAGCTGGCGCGCGTGATTGTCCGCAGGACAATCCGCTAAGCAAGCGAGCGCAGGGTTTCGATTCAAGAACAAATTAAGCATTGTTTTTATATGTTGTTACCTACTTTAGCGACACATCCGAGTAAGAACCTAAGTTACCGCATCCGTTCATAAGGTTTTTATTGCGCCAAATCGGTATTAAAGTCCGTTATCATTTTCTCTTAAATCTTCTCTCAGAATATTGCCCCAGCCAGTAGAAAGCTAAAAAGGCTACCAGTCCGAATTTTGCATATTCTTCCAATAGATCAAGTCGGTGTAAAGTCAGTAACAGGACGGCCATTAAAAGTATCATTAGAAGATCAAAATGTATTTTTTTCATCATATTTTGTTTTTTTTTGGAGCTATTGTAGGTAACGGTTTCGGTTACCGCAAGTTGGCGGAGTAGGGAACACGGACTTGTCGGCTTAGTATTCGTTTGTTGGTCAAGTTAATTATTTTCTTTCTAACGCTGCCGCTTATTTGCGGTGAACCGTTGTTGTAATGCGTTTGCATTCTCAATTTATCAATCGGAGATCAATCCATTTTCTCTTTTGAAAAGTCAGAATATTAATTATAAAAAGGAGATATAACACGAAACTAACTCCACCTATTATTTTAATTATTTCGTAATTATGTTTGAGAATAAAAGTCAGTGAAATGAGTGGAATTAAAGCTCCCGCATATTTTAAATATTTATTTTTAAAGCGATCTCCAGAAACTAATATTTCTTGATCAGATCTCAAATTACCTATAGCTAGCTTTTGGCTCCTTCCTGAATTAATTTTTGCTTCTAAATATTTAGCTTTTTCATTTATCTCAATTATTTTCTCTTCTCCATTTTTTAATCTTGTTATTTGTTCACTATCCACGAGGATTTTGTAATCAATATTTTGATTAAAAGTTTCTTTCTTTCGTTTAATTTTTATCCTTCGCATATGCATTACAACGTCTCGGCTATGGTTAGTACGGGAATTAAAAGTGGTAAACTTTCTATTAAGCACTTAGCCAAAGCTTTTTATTTTGTTTTATCTTTTTCTTTATAAAGCCAAATCAAAAGATTTGGCGGACTTTCTTAAAAGCACGAAACTTTCAGTTAAACACCAAAACCCGTATTAACTATAGCCATTGTTGGCATTTCGTACTTTTTTAATTAAATATTTCATTCTCCAATTCTTGATAAACGGCAGTGTCTTCAGTAACTAATGGTGTCATAGTATCTCTAACAAAAGCACACTTGTTATTTCCACATTGTGTAAGACCAAGAATTCTTTTTATTTCGGTGAAAATTTGTCCGCTAGCAGATTTAATGTCATCTGCTGGATTATTCCGTCCAATGCTGTCTTGAATTGCCTGAGCTTTTGCATCTAAGCAATCTTGTGTGAGTTCTGGTTTACCTACAGATTCACAGAGTTTTGTGATTAGTTCGTCATCAAAGAGGTAACTTTCAATGTGCCTTCTTCCTGAAGTTTTAATTCCCTTATCGGTGTTTTCTTGTACTTCCTGAGCACTTTTATCGTCTCTATCTACGAATTTTATTATAGCAGAAGATTTTAAAATGTTTGCAACAATTTTAACAGACTGATTTTCTATGTTTTCTAACTCAGAACTTGAGCCTACTGAAACGAACTTGGTATCATGATATTTTTGTTCGAAAATCTTACCATATATCTGTGCGTCAAAGTCTTTGTATTTTCTCCCTTGAGAAGTCCCTTCACAGAATACGATTCTATTTGGTGCAATTAATTGAGAAAAATCGGCAAAAGCCAAATCAAAGAATCTATCCCAAATCGCTCTGTTAATTTGAGCAGGTTTCATTACCTCAGTCAAATCGAAGTCTCTATTGTCAAAATCAAGAAATACTACTGTGTTTGGATTGGCTTTTTCAATTTCTTCTGCTTCTTTGAGCATACCAATCGAATGTGTTGAAATCCATAGTTGAGAGTTCTCTGGTGTTAACCTATAAAGTTCCTTTAATACCTTAGATTGTAATCGAGTATGCATATGAGCCTCAGGTTCATCAATGCATAAAATTGCTTCTGGGTAGTAATTTGACTTGATTATTATATCGAGAATAAGGTCAAAAACTGATTTTTCCCCTGCCGAAAGATTTTTATAGTGAAAGTCAGTTGAAACTCCTTTTTCAAAAAAGAAACTTCCGTTTGAAAGAGGGTCTCCGATAGACGTCATATTTAAATCTTCAAAAATATTGGATAACGAAGCTTTTATTTTCCCTATTAATTCATCTCTTAATTGTTCGACAGTTTTAGCGTCATTTCCTTGGTCGTATACTCCCGCTAAGGTTTGGGCAACAAGCCTTTGATAATTTTCGGAAACAGTTATATCATTCTGCATTAGATTTTTCAGTTTTACGGATTGAGAAGGATCATTCTGCTTATTAAGTCCGCTAACTGTAAAGTCAGACTCATTTCTATATGCTGTTCTGAAATAGAATTTGTCTTTTATTATATCTCGATTTAGTGTCGGGTTATCGTGGAAGGTGATTTTGACCTTGTTCTGATACCAACTATCATTCGATGCTCCCCCATCCTTTTTCTCTAAGTAATCCTTATCACCTGTATTTCTAAACCCTGTGAATTTATAGTAATGATATAATGCTTCAAAAATAGAGGTCTTTCCGCTACCATTTGGTCCTACTAAAACAACTAGTTTGGTGGTTTCCGGAATATCTGTCACGGTTAAATCTGTGAATCTCTTAAAGCGGTTTATTTTGATTTCTTGAATTTTCATCTGTTCTGTATGAATGCCAACGTGTTATATCCGCGACAATTTACACTTTTAATCGAAAATGTTGCGGGATAAACGCGGGTTTTCTTGCTTGTTATCGGTTTGAGCCAGCTCCCGTAAAGTAACATCAAGCGGGCTCCTTATCTTTACCAAATCTTTTTGGCTTACCTGGGTATAGATCATTGTGGTCTCTGGCTTCGAATGACCTAGCAACATTTGTATATGCCTTAAATCTATGCCGTTTTCCAACATATGTGTTGCATAAGTGTGCCGCAAGGTGTGTGGCGTTACTCTTTTCTTTATGCCGGCCCGGCGGCAGGATTCTTTTAAAAAACTTCTAACGCTCGAAGCTGAGTAAGCCTTGCCCTCAACCCCCTCAATAAATAAAGTTTTAGGCTCAAATGTGTTTATGTAATTCCATAATAACGGAATAAAACTTTCTGCCATCCCCACAACCCTGTCTTTTCTACCCTTGGCACGCCTTATTAAAATTTGCCTCCTGTCTATGTCAATATCATTTAACTTTAAACTTAGCACCTCTCCAATGCGAAGGCCAGAGGAATATAGCAAAGCTAATATCACCCGGTGTTTTAAATTTCGGGTAACCCGTAACAGGTCAATTATTTCTTCTTTAGAAAGTATAACCGGCAAAGCCCTGTCTTTTCTGGGCCGCTTAATCGTTTCAATACTTACTCCATCTATTCGGTGTAAATCTATAAAATGCTTTAAAGCACTCACCGCCTGCCTATGAGTACTTATAGCATAATCCTTCCCGGCAATTTCGGTTTCACAAAAAATCTCCAGATCCCTGTTGTTAATATTTCTAACTTCCTTGTTCAATTTCAATAAAAACTTCTGAATAAAATTAGTATAAGTCCTTATGGTACTCGGGCTATAGCGAATGCCGAATAGATACTTTTCATATTGCTTTAGCAAGGCCTTTTTTTCTGAAGTTAATACTGAAACCTGGCCTGAAGTACCTTTTTCCTGATGCGCTTTTATCGACCTGAATTCCGAAGAAATTTCCACAAGCAACCCACCGGTCCTTAAATGCTTTACAAGCTGCTGAAGTCTTTCAGCTGAAAAATTTACGTAAAAACACGTGTGGGTTTTCGTCCAGGTTACCCCGGGAAATTTCTTAACATGGGCCTTTATTTCTTCATCATAGCCAAATTTAATCGCTATTTGTGAGCCCCTGTGTCGTAAGCATTCGAGTATTACTTTTTTCATACCCGCCAACATAGCGACAAAATTTAATTTTAGCTATAGGTGAAATTCCCCGGCTTCAGTCCCAGATTTTGCAAACCAACTTTTCAGAAACTAAATAATTCAATTATCTGGCAACGTTTAGGCTTAGGTATAAGTATCTGGAATAGGGACGCCTCCCGACAGCTATCGGGATGTCGGCTTAGCGATTTCCTGCCAGGTGACAACAATTATTTTTAGTTTGTCCAGGGCTCTTTGTTTTTAGCATCCATAAATTTTTCTCCATCGAATATGGATAGTCCCTGCCAACTTCCAAACCAAACTCGTCCTTTTTTGTCCTCTAGAATACTTTGCGTGACATTAGATGTTAAGCCATCTTCAGTGGTGAATTGCTTGAAATTTTTGCCATCATATCGGTAAACACCATAAGATTCAGCCGTAAACCAAATATTCCCTTTGCTGTCTTCATAAAAATTGTACGTTTCTTCACCTTCAATAATTCCATCCTTAGTGAAGTTTGTGAAATTTTCACCATCAAACTTGCTTACACCACCATAAAAAGTTCCAATCCAAATATTTCCCTGGTTGTCTTCCAAAATATCAGCTACATTATTATCGACAAGTCCGTTTTTGGTTGTTAGATGGGTGAATTTTCCGTTGTTATATTTGAATATTCCGTTCCCATCAGTAGCAAACCAGAAAGTTCCATTCCTGTCTTCTTTAATTTTGAATACCAATTTGCTAGATAGCATAGGTTTTGCATTTTCAACTTTTGAATCTGGCAAGGTAAAAGGTATGAATCTCTCTCGGTCAAATTGCTTAACACCTCCTGTCGAACCAACCCAAATAAGACCGCTTTTGTCAATAGTTAAACCCCAAATCTCTTCATTCTGCAAGCCTTCTTTTTTTGAAAATGTTCTAAATTCAATTCCATTATATTTTATGAGACCTTCCGAAGTTCCAAACCATAAATTACCTGCATTGTCTTCTACAATCTCTAAAACTCTAAAAAGTGGATTGATTCCTGCAATAGTGATTTTTTCAAGAATTTGTCCATCATAACGTATAATCCCTTCACTATTTGTTCCAAACCAATAGTTCCCTTTTCTGTCCTGATGCATTGTCCTTACAAACTCTCTTACCATTCCATTTAAGTTGCTGTGAATTTGAGGGAATGTCGTTTTTTGGAGTAAAATCGGTGGTTGGTTTTTTATTTGATTTTCTTCTGTATCAGTAACAGATTTTTCATTTATATGCCCCGTACAGGATGTGAGCTGAATTGTCAGAAATGCTATAATTAAGATCTTTGCAATTAATTTCATCTTATCACTAATTTTCACCATAATATTAGTTTTATAATTGTGGCTTAGGGGTATGTTAACAAGCAATGGCTTTTCCAGGTTAATATTTCCCGGCAAGACTTTTTAAATATAATTCATAGCTCCAGTGTCCTGAGTCACAAAATTGAATATAATGCCATTACTTCTCAACGTGCTGGTCTATTAGAATCGCATTCCCGTCGGGATCCAGAAGCATAAAACTACCGGGCCCGCTTCCGTCTTCCTCCAATTCGCTCATGGGGCTAAGGCCTTTTTCCTTGATCTTTTTCTGAATTTTTCGCACATCGTCAAACTCTGCTAATTTTTCAGCATTTTCATTCCAGCCCGGATTAAAGGTGAGAATGTTATTTTCAAACATTCCGTGGAAAAGACCTATAAGCGCATTGCCGTTCTTCATAATGTAATAATTGCGATCTTCACCCCCGGCAAAAACCTCAAAGCCCAGTTTCTCGTAAAATTCGCGGGATAATTCCAGATCTTTTACACTAAGACTCACCGAAAAGGCACCTAATTTCATAGTTTGGTTTTTTAGTTTTAGTAAAGGTAGCTAAACTTTGAATGAAAATTCTGCCAATTTTAATGTCGTTCCCCCGGCCCGGTTAAGGCATATAATAATTCGCCCATATCCACCACCGCATAAGTAGAACTATAATCTGAAACCGCATAAGGCAAAATCAAATGGTTATTGTGAATTATCGCCCCGCATGAATATACCACATTGGGCACATAGCCCTCGCGTTCGCTCTCTAATGGCGCAATAAGCGGTTCTTTAAGCCTGCCAATTTCCTGCGACGGATCTCCCAGGTCAAAAAGCGAAGCCCCAATACAATACCGCCGCATTGGCCCAACCCCGTGCGTAAGTACCAACCAGCCCTGCTCGGTGTAAATAGGAGAGCCACAGTTGCCAATATGATTAAATTCCCAGGGATATTTAGGTTCCTGTATAAGCTGCGGGTCGTTCCATAAATTGCTTCGGTCACTGTACATCAAATAATTATTTAGCCCGTCTACCCGCGCCAGCATCGCATATTTTCCCTTAATTTTCTTCGGAAAAAGCGCCAGGTTCTTATTCCGTGCACCATTGCCGTGTAAAGGCATCACCCTAAAGGTGTAAAAATCTTCGGTATACATCAGTTTAGGCAAAATCGTATGACCGTTATAGGCCGTATAGGTGGCATAAATTCGGCAGGCCTTGCCATTTTCCTTAAAACAGGTAAAACGCGCATCCTCGATTCCCCGGCTTTCAGAATGTGAGATCGGAAAAATTACCCGCTCGGTGATATCGGCATCGTGATGAAACTTCAGGTCATAAAACGAATCTACCAGCCAGGTGATCTCCTCTAATGCCATTCGGCGCTCAACCCCAATGCTGTTGGTGGCCAGTAAATTTTCTACGGAATTTTTTAAGGCATAATACTCGAATTTCTCCGGAAGCCCCTGCATAATACTCGTCGAATATTTCTTCGGAATATGCATCTCGTGGAGCTTGGCCAGAAAACGGCCCTTGTCGTAGAGTTTTTTATGCGAAATCTCGGGCATATCTATATCGGTGCCCACCTTGCTCAACTGAAGCTCACAATTATGATCCAGCACGCCTCTTCTAAATACCACCGAAGAAATGTGTCCCTCTCCGGTAGCCCTGAAGCTAAACACCACCCGTTTATGCCCCGGCTGCAACATACTTTGATCGAAATCTTCCATCACCGACGGATTAAAAAATGCCGCCGATTCGATAGAATATTCCATCGTACAATAAGCCCCAATGAGCATTTTACATTCCTCGCTTAAAGCCGAAAAATCTACTTCCATCTTTTCAATGATCCATTGAATCTCGTTGCAATGCTTTAAAAAGATTCTTGAAATATTTCGGTGTCTGCTGGAGAATTCCCGTAAACACTGTTCCAGGGCGAGATGAACTTCGGCCTCACTAAGGTTTAAAACCCTAAAGATCAATTTTTGGGTTTTTTCCTCTCCACCCATAAAGAAGCGCGCCAAAATTCGGCTGGCATCGGGAAGAAATGAAATATCCTTGCGAATAACTCTAACACTCATAAGCCCAGGCACCTGATTCATTATAAATTTAAGCAGAAAGCCGGGCCCTAAAGCAAATTCCTACAAATAAATTTTTTCATACAGAAATGATCTGTTCTCAGTTTTCTGTTCTCTGTTCTCAGATTTAAGTTTCCTTGTCATTCCAACAGAGCGAGGTAGGAGGGTTAGAAGTTTAATTAACGACTAAAGACTCACGACTACCAACTGCTAACCTATAAGTTAGAGGTTAGAAGTTAGAAGTGAAAAGTCATTTTTAAAATTTACCTACAACCCGAACCAACCAATTCCCGAACCAACCAATTCCCAATCAACCAATCCCAAATCCACCAATCCCCAATCCACCAATCCCGAATCCACCAATCCCCAATCCACCAATCCCGAATCCCGAACTCCCTTAAACAGATAAAAATATAAGCTTACTCAGATGAGATTTCTCCCGTTGGTCGAAATGACAAATGCCTGTTCTTGTCATTCCGACAGAGCGAGGTACGAGCGACGAGGAATCTCATTGCACATTAGAATAAAAAGCTTGCAGGTTTTAGGTATGCCGTAAAAAAATCAGCGACAATCTGAAGAATCTGCGTCATCAGCGTTCTAAATGAAGCTAGAGGTTAGAAGTTAGAAGTGAAAAGTCATTTTTAAATTTTACCTACAACCCGAACCAACCAATTCCCGAACCAACCAATTCCCGAACCAACCAATTCCCAATCAACCAATCCCAAATCAACCAATCCCCAATTAACCAATCCCAAATCCACCAATCCCGAATCCACCAATCCCAAATCCACCAATCCCCAATCCACCAATCCCGAATCCCGAACTCCCGCAACCAGAGCCAACGAAAAGCTTACTCAGATTAGATTTCTCCCGTTGGTCGAAATGACAAATGCCTGTTCTTGTCATTCCGACAGAGCGAGGCACGAGCGACGAGGAATCTCATTGCGCATTAGAATAAAAAGTTTGCAGTTTTTAAATATGCAGTATGCAGTAAAACAAATCAGCGATAATCTGCTAAATCCGCGTCATCTGCGTTCCAGATGAAGTTAGAAGGTAGAGGTTAGAAGTATAAACCTGATTTTTAGAAAAATACGCGCAACCCGTAACGCGCAACTCGAACCAACGCCTCCCGCTTCCCCAACCAACGCCTCCCGGCTCCCGAACAACCGTCTCACGAATTAACGACTCCCTTAATAAAAATAAAAGCTTACTCAGATGAGATTTCTCCCGTTGGTCGAAATGACAAATGCCTGTTCTTGTCATTCCGACAGAGCGAGGTACGAGCGACGAGGAATCTCATTGTGTATCGATGCCAGGCCGGAACATAAAAGAAATTTAAACAACATCCAGAAAGTTCAAAAAAATTATTCGTGTATTCGTGGCAAAGAAAACAGCGATAATCTGCTAAATAAGCGTCATCAGTGTTCCAAATGAAGTTAGAGGGTAGAGGTTAGAAGTATAAACCTGAGTTTTAGAAAAATACACGCAACCCGAAAGGAAGTTAGAAGTTAGAAGTATAAACCTGATTTTTAGAAAAATACGCGCAACCCGTAACGCGAACCAACGCCTCCCGGCTCCCGAACAACCGTCTCACGAATTAACGACTCCTTTAAAGAGATAAAAATAAAAGCTTACTCAGATGAGATTTCTCCCGTTGGTCGAAATGACAAATGCCTGTTCTTGTAATTCCGACAGAGCGAGGCACGAGCAACAGTTAGGGGGTAGAGGTTAGAAGTTAGAAGTTAGAAGAGAAAAAGTTCCAAATGAAGTTAGAGGGTAGAGGTTAGAAGTATAAACCTGATTTTTAGAAAAATACGCGCAACACGCAACTCGCAACGCGCAACCCAAAATAACCAATCCCCAATCAACCAATCAACCAATCCCGAATCCCGAACTCCCGCAACGCGAACCAACGCCTCCCGGCTCCCGAACTAAGGTCTCACGAACTAAAGACTCCCGGTTTCAGAAATAGTAGTTTTGATACTTTCCAAAAATCCATCGACCTCGAAAGGCTTGGCGATAAAATTATTAGCCCCGGCTTCAAGGCAAATCTCCCTGGCACCATCAAACCCCGACATCATTAACACCCGGGTGTGAGCCACAGCTTCAGTATCTCTTATTTCTCTGCAAATTTCAGTGCCATCTATTCCGCTTAGCAACTTATCCATGATTACCAAATCAAAATTTTCTTCCTGCAATCTTTCCACAGTAAGCCTTGGAGACCTAAGCAGGCTCACTTCATAACCATTCATTTCCAACTGGTCGTTGAGAATAATTCCTAAATAATGATCGTCTTCGACAAGTAAAATTTTATTCATAAGAGTAGGTTTCCTGGATTCACAAATTTCGCTAAAAGTAATCATATTCAATTCCTAAAAGCCTCAATCTTTAGTTTTAATAAATTTTTAGGTTTTTAGAATCCTTTGCTAATTGCTTGCATTTGTTAGGATTTTTGCAAAATTCTACATTAAAACTGATTAAACATTTCACAAAATTTTCACAGTGCCTCTTATAATAAATTGCTTCTTTTACCGCCCATTATTTTGTTTAGTGATTTTTAACATTCATACTCAAAGCGATTTAATACCTACTTTTTAAAATGGCAAAAAAAACTACTACCCCAAAAACTACAAGCACCTCCCGCCGAACTGCGACCGCTAAGAAACCCATCGTAAAAAAATCGAAACGGGTTGCCGATAAAGATATGTTTAAAGACAGCGATTACGTGCACGATCAATTAGACCGGCTCATTTTCGCTCTTGAAGCCTTTAGGGAAGGAGATATTTCGGTGCGGCTCTCCAAAGAACGCAACGACAAATTCGCCGATGTGGCCGAAGCCTATAACACGATGGTTGAAATGATTGGAGGGGTAAGTACCGAGGTATCCCGTATCTCCCGCGTGGGTGGTATTGAAGGTAACCTCGATGCCCGTGCCGAATTCAAGGCTTCCAGCGGGGTATGGAAAGATATGATCGATAACATTAATATTCTTATCGAAGCGATTGCAAAACCGGTACTTGAGGTAAGCCGAATTCTAAATAGTATTGCCGCCGGGAAACTCGAAGATAAATTTAGCCTTACCGTAACCGGAGACTTCCGCGCGATGGCCGATGTAATCAACCGAACCCTGGGTAGTTTGAACATTTTTGCTGAACAGGTAACCCTGGTGGCCCGTGAGGTGGGGGTCGAAGGAAAACTGGGAGGGCAGGCCAGTGTACCTAACGTTTCAGGAACCTGGAAAGACCTTACCGACAATGTAAACCATATGGCCTCTAACCTTACCGAACAGGTACGGGAAATTGCCCGGGTTACCACCGCGGTGGCCGATGGTGACCTTTCCCGAAAAATTACTGAAGAAGGAAAAGGAGGCGAAGTACTTGGGCTTTCGACCACGATTAACCGAATGGTGGATTCCCTGAACATCTTTGCCGCCGAGGTAACCAACGTGGCCCGTGAGGTAGGGGTAGAAGGAAAACTGGGAGGCCAGGCCGATGTGCCCGATGTCGCCGGAACCTGGAAAGACCTCACCGTAAACGTAAACACCATGGCCTCAAACCTTACCGCCCAGGTACGGGAGATTGCCGGGGTAGCTACCTCGGTGGCCAATGGTGACCTTTCCAAGAAAATTTCGATTAATGTAAAAGGAGAAATCGCCGAACTTAAAGATACCATAAACCAGATGGTAGATTCCCTGAACATCTTCTCAGACGAGGTAACCCGTGTGGCCCGTGAGGTAGGTACCGAAGGAAAACTGGGAGGCCAGGCCGAAGTGCCCGATGTCGCCGGAACCTGGAAAGATCTTACCGATAATGTGAATACGATGGCAAGTAACCTTACCAACCAGGTACGGGAAATTGCCTCGGTAACCACTGCGGTGGCTCAGGGAGATCTTTCGCAAAAAATTACTGAACAGGGGAAAGGAGGGGAAGTATTGGTGCTTTCCAACACGATTAACAGCATGGTTGATTCCCTAACCTTATTTGCTGCCGAAGTAACCCGTGTGGCACGTGAGGTGGGAACCGAAGGAAAACTGGGAGGCCAGGCAATTGTACCCACCGCCGCCGGAACCTGGAAAGATCTTACCGATAATGTGAATATCATGGTTAGCAACGTAACCACCCAGGTACGGGAAATCGCCAACGTGGCAACTGCGGTGGCCGATGGGGATCTTTCCCAAAAGATTTCTATTGATGTAAAGGGAGAGATCGCAGAACTTAAGGATACCATTAACCAGATGGTAGACTCGCTAAACATTTTCTCTGATGAGGTAACCCGTGTGGCTCGTGAGGTGGGAACCGAAGGTATTCTTGGTGGCCAGGCGAAAGTACCCGATGTTGCCGGAACCTGGAAAGATCTTACCGATAACGTAAACTATATGGCATCTAACCTTACTACCCAGGTACGGGAGATCGCCAATGTGGCAACTGCCGTGGCCAAAGGAGATTTGGCCCAGAAAATTGCTATTGAAGCCAAGGGGGAAATTGCTGAACTTAAAGAAACCATCAACACGATGGTGGACTCGCTGAATATTTTCTCAGATGAAGTAACCCGTGTGGCCCGTGAGGTAGGAACCGAGGGTATTCTTGGGGGGCAGGCCGAAGTACCTAATGTGGGTGGTGCCTGGCTCGAACTTACCGAAAACGTAAACACCATGGCATCAAACCTTACCACTCAGGTGAGGGAGATCGCATCGGTAACCAAAGCGGTGGCCAACGGAGATTTATCCAAGAAAATTTCCGAAGAAGAAAAAGGGGGAGAAGTACTTGAACTTTCTACCATTATCAATACGATGGTAGACTCGCTGAATATCCTTTCCAACGAGGTGACCCGTGTGGCTCGCGAGGTGGGTACCGAAGGGATGCTGGGAGGGCAGGCTGAAGTGCCAAACGTGGCCGGGGCCTGGCTCGATCTAACCCGAAATGTAAATACGATGGCGAGTAACCTTACCAGCCAGGTAAGGGAGATCGCCAATGTAGCAACTGCGGTGGCCGATGGGGATCTTTCCCAAAAGATTTCTATCGATGTAAAAGGAGAGATCGCCGAACTAAAAGATACGATTAACCAGATGGTGGACTCGCTAAACGTATTTGCTGCCGAGGTAACCCGTGTGGCGCGTGAGGTGGGAACCGAAGGTAAACTGGGAGGTCAGGCTGAGGTGCCTAACGTTGCCGGAACCTGGAAAGGCCTTACCGATAATGTAAACACGATGGCATCAAACCTTACCACCCAGGTACGGGAAATTGCCTCGGTAACCACGGCAGTAGCCCACGGGGATCTTTCGCAAAAGATTTCTGAACAGGGTAAGGGTGGGGAAGTACTTGAACTTTCTACTACGATTAACATCATGGTAGATGCGCTAAACATCTTTGCCGATGAGGTAACCAACGTGGCACGTGAGGTGGGAACCGAAGGTATTCTGGGAGGTCAGGCCGAGGTGCCAAACGTGGCAGGATCCTGGAAAGACTTAACCGATAATGTAAACCAGATGGCAAGTAACCTTACCTCGCAGGTACGGGATATCGCGGGAGTATCAACCGCGCTTGCCCGGGGTGATTTCTCTCGAAAAATTGATGTGGAAGTTAAAGGGGAAGTTCAGGAACTGAAAAACAATATCAATGCGATGGTAGATTCCTTTACTACCATTGTAAAGGCTGCGAATACTATTGCTGAAGGAAACTTCGCTATCGAAATGCCGCTGCGTTCAGAAGATGACCAACTGGGAATCGCGCTGAACACGATGACCGAAAACCTGAAGCGAATTTCGGAAGAAAATGAAAACGAAGCCTGGATTAAAACAGGACAGGCCGGTCTTAACGACAGGATGCGTGGAGAGCAGGATCTTCTTACCCTGTCTAAAAATATCATCTCTTTCCTTACCAAATACCTGGGCGGCCAGGTTGGAGTTATTTACCTGGCTGAGAAAAACAAGGATAAGAGACAGTTAAGAATGACCGGTTCTTACGCCTTTACCAGACGAAAAACCTTAAAAACCACCTTCGATTTCGGGGAAGGACTGGTTGGGCAGGCCGCACTTGAGAAAGAAGTGATTGTGATTTCCGGAGTTCCCGCCGATTACATTAGCGTTTCTTCAGGTCTGGGAGATAAACATCCGCAGAATATTTTGGTGCAACCCTTCCTTATAGACGGGGAAGTAAAAGGGGTGATAGAAATTGGTTCGTTTAAATCCTTTAACGATCACCAGCTCGAGTTGATGCGATCGGTAGGAGAGAATATCGCGATTACCACTAACTCTGCCCTGGATAGGGAGAAAATGAAAGACCTGCTGGAAGAATCTCAGCGACAGTCTGAAGAATTGCTGAAACAACAGGAAAAACTGAAAATTCAGAGTACCGAGCTGCAAATGGCTAATGACGACCTGGAATCTAAAACCAAAGATTTGGAGATGCAGAAAGAAGACCTGCAGTCCAGCCGGGTTGAGGTTGAACGCAAAGCCCGGGAACTTGAACTTGCCAGTAAATATAAGTCTGAATTCCTGGCAAATATGTCTCACGAATTAAGAACCCCGCTAAACAGCCTGCTTATCTTATCTAAAGACCTGAGCGATAACAAAAAAGGAAACCTGTTCAAAGATCAGCAAAAATCGGCCAGTATTATTTATGAAGGCGGCTTAAACCTGCTGAATTTGATTAATGATATTCTGGATCTTTCTAAAGTAGAGGCAGGGAAACTCCAAATTCATCCTGAAGAAGTGCTGGTAGAAAGCGTGGTGAATAATCTTCAGAATCAATTTGAGCCTTTGGCAAAATCGAAAAAATTAAAATTCACCATTAAAACCAAAGCCAATGCTCCCGAGCGCATCATTACCGATGGGCAGCGACTGGAACAAATCGTGAAAAACCTTATTTCCAATGCGATTAAGTTTACAGAAAAAGGATCGGTAAGTGTGGCGATTGGTAAACCCGGTAAAAAAGTAGAATTCCGCGAGATTACGCTTCCGAAGTCACAAATTTTGGAAATTTCAGTAAAAGATACTGGAATTGGAATTCCGGAGGCCAAACGAATGATGATTTTTGAAGCTTTTCAACAGGCCGAAGGGGGAATAAGCCGCCAATATGGAGGTACAGGGCTGGGATTAACCATTTCCAGAGAACTTTCAAGATTGCTGGGTGGAGAAATTCATATAGAAAGCACCGAGGGTGAAGGCAGTATCTTTACGGTTTATGTGCCGGTAGATTTAACCACTGCGCCAATAAAGGAAAAGGAAGATGCCATGTCGTCTTACACCGATTCAAAAATATCTTTGCCCGAGCCTAAAAAGGAAAATCAAATATCCCGCTCAAAACCCGACGATCTTCCTGAAGCTTTTATTCCCGATGACAGGGACACCCTAAAGGTTTCAGAATATTCCATGTTGATCATCGATGACGATAAGTTTTTCGCCCAAACCGTTCGCAGACTGGTTCAGAAATATGGCTTTAAATTGCTTTTCGCCAAAGATGGAAAGGAGGGAATGAAGCTGGCTTCCCAGTTTCAGCCAAACGGAATTTTACTCAATGCCCAGCTGGCCGATATGAAAGGACTTAATGTACTCGATCACTTAAAATTCAATTTAAAAACCAGGCATATTCCGGTACATCTTACCGGGGAAGAGGATTTTAGCCGGGAGGCTCTTGGTAAAGGAGCAATGGGCTTTAGTCTGAAACCGGTATCATCTAAAGAGATCGATAATGCAATTCAGAAAATGGAGAAATTGCATAAGGCCCAGGTGAAAGAACTGCTAATTGTAGAAGATGATGAAGCCGGCTTAAAGGCCATAAAAAGCATACTTGAAAATAAAGGCGTAAAAATTACGGCGGTAACCACCGGAAAAGAGGCATTAAAACAATTAAAATCACGAACCTTTGATTGCATTATCTTAGACCTTAACCTTCCGGATATTTCGGGAGAGGAAATTCTGAAAAAACTGGAATCCGATAAAAAAACCAGTACGATGCCAGTAGTGGTTTATACCGGGAAAGAGCTTACTAAAACAGAGATGAAAGAATTGCAGAAATTTACCGACAGCATTCTTATCAAGGGAGCTTCTTCTCCCGAGATGCTTCTGGAAGAGGTTTCGCTGTTTATTCACTTCGATGAGAGCAAGCTTTCTTCTGAACAGAAAAAGATTATGGCCGATTTACACGACCCAAAACACGTGCTTAAAGATATAAAAGTGCTGTTGGTAGATGACGACAACCGTAATTCGTACGCACTTTCTAAAGCCCTGGTAGATGTGGGAATGGAAGTGGTGCTGGCCGAAAACGGGAAGGTGGCAATTGAAAAATTAGAAGAAGATGCTGATATCGAAATTGTATTGATGGATGTGATGATGCCGGTGATGGATGGTTATGAAGCCACCAGTAAAATAAGGCAAAATACGGCATTTAAGAATCTGCCTATTATTTCTTTAACCGCCAAGGCAATGCCAGAAGATAAGGCTAAAAGTCTTGAAGCCGGTGCCAACGATTACCTTACCAAGCCGGTAAATATCGAGAAACTGCTCAATATTTTGCAGCTGTGGTTACACCAGTAGTCTAAGACAATTAAAACTGCTAATAAATTAAAGGGAAACAATCGGGAGTTGCTCCAGGGGTTGTTTCCCTTTTTTATTGAAATGAATTTGGCCTGAAATTGAATTGATAAAGCAAAGGCTAGCTCACCTTTTAGATAGAACTATTCCGCGGAAATACCTGATTGGAGGGTTGCTAAAAACCCGCAGGCTATCGCCTGCCTGTTCTTTTTTGTTGGTCCTTCGGCTTGAAAGCGAGCTTTCACCTCGCACCAACAAAAAAGCCCCGCACTTCCGTGCAGGGCTTTATTTTGTCGGGGTGGCAGCCCCGTCCCGAATCATCGGGATCGAGGGGAACCTGCGTAACTCTTTGGTAATTTTTTTAAAAAAAAGCCTCACACTTTGCAATGTAAGGCTTCATTTTAATCGGAGCAGGATTACCTCCCTGTAGTCGGTGATCCTAAGTGGCGGGAAGCCAAAATAAACCCCGCAGGCTATCGCCTGTCTGGTCTTTTTAGTTGGTCCTTCGGCTTGAAAGCAAGCTTTCGCCTGGTACCAACAAAAAAGCCCCGCACTTCCGTGCAAGGCTTTATATTGTCGGGGTGGCAGAACGCACACTTATTCCCGTATACCTTGTTAACAGTGAGGTTTCAAAATTTCTATTTTAAAAGGTCACCGAATCGGATTCAAAATGTCATTTTAATTGATTAGAAAATATCAAATCACGCCGATGTAAAAATATTAATTTTTAAGATAAAAATCTATAATTCAAGAAAACTAAATATTCCTAGTTTTTCAATCGGTTAAAATACAATGTTCGAAAATTTTTCGCTTACTTAATATAAAACTCTACAGGTATATTCCATCAATCTTCTTAGAATATCACTTGCTCTTTCCCGCATTTTCCAAATTGACAAATAAGAAAATTCAATACATAAATAATATTAATGCTTATCATTATAAATATAAATAAAAATATATGAGATTGTCTTTTGATATTTGTCCCAATCTTTAAAAAAACATTTTAACATGAAAACAACAGAGAATCCAATTGCACAAACAGAAATGAAAAAAATTGAATTGGTAAGAGGAAGTTTCACAAACTCTGAAGCCGCTCATCTTCTGAGCACTCTATTAAATGAGAAAATTAATTTTTATAAAATCCAAAAATTACAATTGTGGGAAGGCAATCACTCATGTAATACTGAAAAATTCGATAATCGAATAGCAGAGTTGGAGCAATCCACAGTAACCATAAAAAAATGGTTAGCAGATCAAAAAAACAATGGAAGCAATATAAAGATAGAAGGACAACTAAAATTAACTATAGAAGACTAAATCCATTCTTTTCAAAATACTAAATTCTATGAATTTCTTAAAAAATAATTTCCTACCAGTCCTCGGCATGCTTGTCTTACTCGTTTCCCTGGGTTTATCATATACTTTGGGCAACCTGTTTTTCGATAAACTTATGACATGTAGTATTATACTTTCTATGATATTTCTACTTCGTATTGATGCTAAACCTGAGGATAAGAAGGATAACAATGCAACTACTCCAAAACTTCAAATTATTAGAAATGACAGAAAAGTTTAAATTCATACAAGGCAGTTTCAGCCCTCCAGAAGCTGCAGATTTACTCCTCTCCCTGGTGAATTATAAAATTAAATTTCATTCCCTTAAATGTTTGAACATCCAAAATGATGAGAAAAATGTTCATAACTCGGAGATAAGGCTGGCAGAACTAGGCAATTTTAAGCAAGTGGTAGAACGTATGGTAATAGACGCCCATCAAAACAATATGGATGTAAGGATAAAGGGGAATATTGAAGTAGAACTGGTAGATCCAGACCGAAATAATCTCAACATTAATTCCTCTAAAGAATAAACATACAAATGCAAAATGTGATGATGAAAAACAAATTAGTAACAACTTCAGCTAGCAGGCCTTTTAAAACCATCCCTTTTCTTTACTGGTTAATCTTCTTTGCTAACCTGATGTTTATTGTAATCAACTACCCGGATATTCCTAACTATGAATCAGATTTATTCAGATTCAATGGGTTTTCCGCTTTAATCTGGTTATCTGTGAGTTTTTTTAGTGCTGTAATCAGTAGTTACTCATTCAATTACTTAAAGGGATTTGAATATTACAGATCCTATTTTAGAAATTCGGCGTGCTTTACCTTTTCTGTTCTCGTTTTAGTGATCTCTAACAGTATATGGCTATTTATTGCTGCATGGTTTGGAATGGGATTCTTTATGGCAAATCTCATTGGAATAAATAAAAAATGGGGGGAAGCCAGACAGGCTTTTAAATATACTTCCCGTAAATTCCTTCTAAGTAACTTACTTCTGGGCTTTGGTTTACTTTTACTGGCATATATAAACGATTCTTATACCCTTAGTGGGATTTTCAGAAGCCTGGATCAGAATCCCTTTTGGCTGTTATTAATCGCTGCATTATTTATTATTTCTGCAGCCTTAATTCAATCTGCAATTTTTCCTTTTCATAAATGGCTACTATCAGCTATGACAGCTCCAACCCCAGCCTCTGCATTAATGCATGCGGGATTTGTTAATGGATCGGGAATACTGCTCACAATTTGTGCGGTGCTCATATTTTATTCGAACACTTACGACCTTTTATTCATAATAGGAGGTATAACGGCTATCATTGCGCAATTCACTAAACTTTTACAGGTAAAGGTTAAACATAAGCTCGCCTGCTCCACTATTGCCCAAATGGGTTTTATGATCATGCAATGCGGATTAGGTTTCTTTAATGCAGCTATCGCACATTTAATTTTACATGGTTTTTATAAAGCATATCTGTTCCTCTCGGCAGGAGAAGAAGTTAAACATTCCTATCCCTCAAATCCTCTCAAGATCAGAATCAAACCTATCCAGGCTCTTCTGGTAATCGTATTTAGCTTGCTGGGGGCGGGAATGTTTGCGTTCCTCACAGGAAAGGGTTTTAACACGGACAGTGGTATTTTTTTAACGCTCATTGTCGCCATTACAGTTGGCCAAGCCACGTATAATATTGTAAAAGAGAAGTCATGGACCTATTTGCAGCGTATAGGTTTTTCAGGACTACTTTTTATTATAGGGGTTGGGCTGTATTCATTAATTTTTAACTGGACGACCGTAATGATGAGTGATATGCGCATGATTCAGGTTCCAAGAGAACTATCTCCGGTGGAAATCAGTTTCGGCCTTTTGTTTTTCCTTGGTTTTTTTCTGATGAAATTAGGAACGTACAGGAAAATTCCGTGGTTATATGTCAAACTCTTGAATGCATCCCAGCCTTCTTCGAAAACGATTCACAAATACAAAACTAAAGAAATATGAAAATACACTCTATAAATGAAAAAATAGAACAGGCTTCTAAGGTAATAGGCCAGACTTGGCCATTATATTCTTTTGTAACCTCAAATCCTCTTTCTGGCTACGAGAGTCTACCATTTGACGACGCTTTAAAACATGCTGAAATGTTACTAGGGGCAAATGTTTATCCTGATGGGGCTGTCCTAAGTTATGCTTGGACAAACGGACAGATTAAGGAGAGAATTTTACAAAAGCAAATACTTGCCTATGGGATAGATAAAAACATAGAGGATTGTCTTGAAATCCTGCTTGAACCAAAAAAATCATCCATCCAAAACGTTCATGAGGAGCTAGACCGGCAAATGTCGAAATGGCTCGCTAATTTTATGGATGAAGGACAGGCAGAATGGTCTATGCCTTACAGGGAAGAAGGGTTTTATACTTCCTGGAAAAACCTGATAGTATATGATAAGAATCTAGCTGGTATTTTGGGTGAAATTCCTAAAACCAGCCTATTGGCCATTCAAAGAGTTATGGAGAACTACAAAGTGGAGGATCACCTCGATATATTTATCCATCATTTGGCAGCCCTACCTGGTTGGGTGGGTTATATTAAACACAGATTGCATACAGATTCCGAATGGAATAAAAAATTCCCAATAAATCTTCAGGACTACCTAGCAGTGCGGTTGTTACTCGCCGAAGCCATGGACCTGCCAATAAAGAACAGCAATGATCCACATCACCAAACAGAAGAATTACATAAAATAAGTCTGGCTTTTTTGAAAAGCTGGGAATACAGTTTTCAGGAATCATTAATAGGAAATTTGAAAATTAAGAATGACAAGAAAAATGAAGAAAAAGTAAAAAGACCAGATGCACAATTCGTTTTTTGTATAGATACCAGATCCGAACAGATTCGGAAGCATGTGGAAGCTATAGGGAATTACGAAACCTTTGGGTATGCAGGCTTCTTCGGAATAGCTATGGACTATTTGGATGATGAGACTGGAATTAAGAAAAAAAGCTGTCCGCCTATAGTTCCTTCTGCTTACCATGTTAGTGAGATCGCCAGTGAAAACAGAGAGAAAGAATATGAGGAACGACAATTTTCCTTTCGCAAAAGAAAATTCAGAAACCATTTTCTGACGCGTATGAAAAATATGCTTCCCTCCGCTTTTGGATTTGTTGAAGGTGCTGGAATTGCATATGGAACTGCTTTATTAAGCCGAACCCTCTCTCCAGGTATACTCTATAGAAGAAAAAAATCTAATGAAAAACTTCATGAATCTTATTGCGATCCAGAACTATATAATGCTGGTAGTAACCAACAAGAGCAGATACCGGTTATGGACCAGGTATTGATCCTTAAAAATGCATTCGACCTGCTTGGATGGAAAAGTTTTGCCCCACTTGTAATATTCGCTGGCCACGGCAGCCATACCGCCAATAATGCTTTTGGTTCCAGCCTTGACTGTGGGGCATGTGCCGCCAACCCGGGCAGACATAATGCCCGAATGTTGGCCCGTATAGCAAACAATAAAGAGGTACGAGAAATTCTTTCAGTGAAATTTGATATACAAATTCCAAGAGATACTATTTTCTTTGCAGCCGAGCATAATACGACCACGGATGAAATCGTCTTGTTCGAGAATAATAGTTTGCATTCTCACTCCAAAAAGCTTGAGTCATTAAAAAGCGATCTTAAGGAGGTACAAAAAAATGCCACCGCCAGTCGACTTAATATTAGTTCCGGATCGGTTTCCTTAGCCGAATCCAAAGCGAATGATTGGAGTGACACACGCCCGGAATGGGGTCTGGCGAGAAATGCAGGCTTCATAATTGGCCCAAGATCACTTACAGCACATCGCGATTTGGAAAGCCGCTGTTTTTTACATTCATATGACTGGCGAAATGATAAGACCGGAGATGCACTTGAAGCCATAATGCAGGGACCGATGACTGTAACCCAGTGGATCAATAACCATTATTATTTTTCAACTGTTGATAATGACAAATTTGGAGGTAGCACAAAGATTTTTCATAATATAACTGGGCGCTTCGGAGTGGTGGAAGGTAACGGAGGAGACTTAAAAATAGGATTACCCTTACAGTCTGTAAAAATGACCGATGAAAAAATATATCATGAACCTTTAAGGCTCTCAGTGGTCATTCAATCTCCCCTTTCTAGAGTTCAGGAAATATTAAAAAATAATGAAAATTTGATGAAACTTATAAACAACAAATGGATCCATCTTTTGGTTTTGGACCCATTAAAGAATAATAACGTATTTCGATTTAGGGATAAATACACTTGGCAGAATATGTCTGGCAATAAATTAGAAAAAGAAGTTCTTTTATCAGTGTCCGAATTAGCCGATTAATTCCTGATATCATGGGTAATAGTGACCGCTTAAATAAGTAAGTTTAAGCGGTCACTTACTTTCATGGCATGGAATATACTGTAGGTTTTACACAGTTCTTTAAGATTTAATAGTTATAAAAATTTTTTCATGAAAAAGATTTATAAAATTCATTAATCCAGTTAAAACTTTCTTTGATAATTAAATCCTTGTTTTTATCCAGATATTCCAAATAAGCCAGTGCAACAGGGGAAAGGTTTTTTGATTTTACCCATACCAGGTTCCAGTCGGTATGAATAGGTAATCCTCGAACAGGTATTATCTGTAAACTCCCATTTTTCAGTTCATTTTTGATTCCAATTAGCGGCATTATAGACAGCCCCAATCCTGCCACTACGGCTTGTTTTACCGCTTCATTAGACATTAGTTCGATTTTCTTTCGAACAGAATACTGGTTATTAGAAATAAAATTTTCCATAGCATTACGTGTAGCTGAGCCATGCTCTCTATAAATAAGTGGATTTTTTTCAAATAACGCTTTTTTCCTATCACTATTAGATATATTAAACTGCCTATTTCCAATAAGATATAGACTGTTTGGCATTAATGATACAGTATCAAGTTGGAGTTTTTTTGGAAGCACTGATACTAAAGCAAAATCTACTTCATTTTTTTCCAGACTACTTACTACTTTAGACTTATTAGTAACATTTATTACCAACTCTACTTCGGGATGCGTAGATAAAAACTTGGATAGAAAATATGGTATTACATATTTTCCAGTGGAAGCGCTCGCAATTTTTAATTTTCCAGAAAGTTTGCCCTGAAAAGCCATCGTCTTATAATTAATAGCATTCGCCTCATCTAATATTCTTTCTGCGGTAGCTGCTATTTCTTTTCCAAAATCCGTGATGTATAACTGCCTTCCAACTACTTCAGTTAATGGAATTGGGAATTGATCCTGAAATTTTTTTAGTTGTATTGAGACAGCAGGCTGGGTAAGATTTAGCTCTTCTGAAGCCTTGGTGATGCTCCGTAATTCTACGATTTTTTGAAAAATCTGCAACTGGTGTAAAGTATAATGCATAAATATTTTTAATAAACAACATTATAAATATAAATAAAAATATATGATTTTCTGTTTAGATATTTGCCCCAATCAATAAAAATTTTTGATCATGAAATTACAGGTAGCACCATCAATGGAAACTAAATCTACAAAGTTAGATCTTCTCAATGGGATCTTTACTCAATCCGATTCCGCACACATTATTAGCGCTTTGATCGATGAAAAAATCAATTTTCATAAGATTCAGAAATGGCAGATGTGGGAATCTAACCATTCATTTAATTCTGAAAATATCGACTCGAGAATTCATGAATTGCAGAATCAGAAAGAAGAAGTTAAACAATGGTTGAGGAATTTAAATAGTAAGAGTTGTACCATAAAAATTGAAGGGACTATTTACCTTTCCATAGAGGATTAGTCTGTAAAAAATAACCTAAATAATCCCATATATGTCTTTATTAAATAATAAGTTCTTGCCAATTCTTGGTATGTTAATTTTAGCCTTGTTCATATTAATATCTTATCAAAATCACTTTCTTTTTCTGGAAGAGCTCGTGGTTTCTTCCGTGATACTTTCAATAATCTTCTTCTTAAAAATTTTTGAACCCATCGGTATCAAAGACCAGGAAAGAAGTAATAAGAAACAATTCGACTCTAGAAAATGAAATTAGTATTCAGGGCAACTAAATTAATATCACTATTGTTGTCCTTTTCAAGATTCCAATTAAATAATATTGTTTACGAATAGAGATTTACTTATCGCGACTATGCACAGGAAAGAGCAGGTGCTGGCTCCACTTTTAGAGAAGGAATTAAAAGTGAAATGCTTTGTTTCTGAAGATTTTGACACTAATAGATATGGAACCTTTTCAGGAGAAATAGAAAGAAAGGATTCTGCACACCAAACAGTTAGAAATAAATGTCTAGCTGCTATGGCTGCCATTGGCTGTGATCTCGCTGTAGCAAGTGAAGGATCTTTCGGATCTCACCCTATTAGTCCGTTTCTACCTGCAAACGAAGAATTGGTCATTTTCATTGATAAGAAAAATGATTTGGAAATCCTTGGGAGAGTTGTAGAGATAGAAACAAATTTTGCAAAGGAGGAGGTAAAAAACTGGGAAGATCTTAAAGAGTTTTCTGAAAGAGTTCATTTTCCTTCACATGCTTTAATTATGCGTAATTCAAAAAGCTCTGGAAATGAATTCATCAAAGGGATTAACGATATAGGAGTATTAGAAGAATCTTTTAAAAAATTAATGAATAAAGCATCTTCAATACTTGTAGAAACTGATATGCGAGCGCTGTATAACCCTACCCGAATGAAGGCAATAGAAAAAGCAGGAAAGAATCTTATTGAAAATATACTATCCTGTTGCCCAACTTGTAAAACTCCAGGTTTTTCAGTGACCTCTGCAAAAACAGGCCTCCCATGTCAACTTTGCGGCACACCATCCCGTTCAATTTTAAGTCTCGTCTATCAATGTAAAAAATGTCAATTCGAGGTTGAAAAGGAATTTCCCCATGGCAAACAATATGAAGATCCTATGTATTGTGACAGATGCAATCCTTAAATAATAATGCACTAATGAAACACTTAGATCAAGCGGCAGAAGAGTTAGCTAATGATGGAATAGTAGCTATCCCTACAGAAACAGTGTATGGATTAGCGGGTAACGCCATGAGCGAAGCCGCCGTAAAGAAGATATTTGAAATAAAAGGAAGACCTTCCAATAATCCATTAATTGTCCATATTAAATCTTTGGATGATTTAGGAAAGGTCGCTAAAGATATCCCGGATGTTGCTTATACCTTAGCCAAAAAGTTCTGGCCTGGTCCATTAACATTAATCCTGAAGAAAAAAGACCATATAGCAAAAGCTGTAACCGGGGAATTAGATACTGTTGCGGTTAGGGTCCCTAATCATACTTTGACCTTAAAGTTACTGGAAAAGCTAGATTTCCCCTTGGCTGTCCCAAGCGCAAACCCTTTTAGTTCAATTAGTCCTACAACAGCAGCACACGTATTTTCCTATTTCGGCGATAAGATAAAATATATTCTGGATGGGGGAGAGTGTCAAAGAGGGCTAGAATCTACAATTGTGGGATTTGATACAAATAATTCACCAGTGATTTTCCGGTATGGCTCCATATCCGTAGAGGAAATAGAGCGGCTAATAGGACCTACAAAAAAATACATTCATGATAATAAACGCCCAACTGCCCCCGGCATGTTATCACGTCATTATTCTCCGGGAACGGAATGTTACCTGACGCAAAATATTAATAAGATGATTGCCTCTTTTGAAGGTAAAAAGATTGGGTTGCTTCTATTTAAGGAAAAAGTGGCCTCCACTCAATTTATAGAACAGGAAGTTCTTTCTGAAACTGGAAATATGAAAGAAGCTGCTAAAAACCTTTATGGTGCAATGCACAAATTGGATCAAAAGAAACTGGACGTTCTACTATTTCAGGAATTACCGGAAACAGGATTGGGTATAACCATTAATGACAAACTAAGAAGGGCTTCGAGCAAATTCTAAATAAAGATCATTTTCCTAGTATAACCTAAAAATAAGATTTTGAATTCAGATAATAAATATACTGTAATACGAGATGCTACCATCGTTAATGAAGGCAAAAGCTATGAGGCTGAACTACTAATTAAAAATGATAGAATCGAAAAAATTGGAAATTCAGTGACTGTTGCCGGCCCTCTTGAAGAAATAAACGCCGAAGGTTTATATCTTATACCGGGAGTGATTGATGATCAGGTTCATTTTCGTGATCCTGGACTAACTCATAAAGCAGATATCCTTTCAGAGTCTATTGCAGCCGTTGCCGGGGGTATAACTTCATTTATGGATATGCCTAATACGATACCGAATACGCTTACTCAAGAATTATTAGAAGAAAAATATCAGTTAGCGGCAAGTAAATCCCTGGCTAATTACTCATTCTTTATGGGTGTTAGGAAGGATAATCTCGAAGAGGCTTTAAAAACAGATACTGAAAGAGTCTGTGGAATTACAGATGATGGACTCTATTTCCATAATGATGAAGGAATTCTGGCTAACTATCCGGACTTTCTGGAAAAGCTCTTTTCAAGGGCTGAAACACTTGTGGCGCTCCATTCCGAAGACGAAAGCATAATTAAAAGAAACCTTCAAAAATTTGAAAATATATACGGAAAAGAAATTCCTTTTTCATTCCACCCCAAGATTCGGAGTGAAGAAGCTTGTGTAACTGCGACAAAACGGGTTTTAGATTTGGCCAGGAAACACCAAAATCGCCTTCATTTATTTCACATTTCCACATTGGCAGAAGCCAGTCTTTTTGAAATTCAAGAGGATTTAAGAAAGAAACGAATTACAGCCGAAGCTTGCGTGCACCACCTGTGGTTTTCGGAAGATGATTACGAAAACCTGGGATCCCGTATAAAATGGAATCCTGCCGTAAAAGGGAAGCAAGATGCAGAAGGACTACTACAAGCCCTGAAAGATAACAGGCTAGATATTATAGCTACAGATCACGCTCCTCATACCATCGAAGAAAAGAATGGAAATTATTTTAATGCTAACTCAGGCGGACCTTTAGTACAGCACGCATTGGTCGCAATGTTACAACTTTTTCATCAGGGAAAAATAACATTAGAAAAAATGGTAGAAAAAATGAGCCACCATGTAGCCGAAATTTATAGAATAAGAGATAGAGGATATATCAGGGAAGGTTACTATGCTGACTTAGTCTTGGTAAACCTCAATGATTCATGGAAAGTTAAGCGGGAAAATCTGCTATATAAGTGTGGCTGGTCACCATTTTTAAATCAATCATTCCAGAGCCTTGTCACCCATACTTTTATTAATGGGAATCTCATCTATGAGAACGGAAGTATTAAAAATCACAAAAAGGGAATGAGACTTTTATTTGAAAAGATTAGAACCTAATTCTATAAACCTAAGGTAGTAATACGATAGGCAGTATTAATACAGAAGAAACTATATTATGAATATTAATCTACTTTTAGATAATTTAACTAGTCCGGTCCTATTATTCTTCGTGATGGGGATTTTAGCGGTACAATTAAAAAGTGATCTGGAAATCCCTAAAAGTTTATCCAAATTGATATCACTATATCTATTATTTTCGATTGGTTTTAATGGAGGAAGAGAACTGGCTCATAATACTTTTTCAATGGAGATCATCTGGACTATCTTATTTGGTGTAAGCAGTGCTTTAGTAGTTCCGATTTACACTTTCTTTCTCCTAAAGAAAAAATTAAGTATTGAGAATTCGGGAGTGATTGCAGCTGCATACGGCTCAATTACTGCTGTAACTTTTGTCACAGCAGCTTCATTCCTTGAAATACAACAAATTTCCTACAGCGGACATATGGTTGCATTCATGGCCTTAATGGAAGCACCGGCGATCATAGTGGGAGTAATCTTAATTTCACTTTATGGAAAAAAAGACAATAATTCCCCAAAACTCCGTAATCTAATCGGGCACTCATTTACCAATGGCAGTGTGCTAATGATTCTGGGAAGCTTAGTAATAGGTTTGTTAGCTAGTGAAAGCCAGGCTCTGGGAATTGCTCCGTTCACTACGGATATTTTGAAGGGATTCCTGGCGATCTTTCTTTTGGACATGGGAATAGTGAGTGGCCGTAAATTAGCTGATTTCATTAGAAATTACAATGGTACTAGCTGTAACTTTCCAATTTAACATCACTTTTGTTATGCCATTATATATGTTTTTGATAGTTCCTTGATTACCATAATAATATTTTCCAAATTCACCTTTATGAATATCACAACATTGGAGCTTATGACATACACAGGCTTTTTTTATAACTAGTTAACATGTAAATTTCACATTTAATGAATTATTTGAAAGCGACTTGTTTTTAAATGTCTTTAGTCATAATATACTTTGATACCAACTGATTTTTTTAAAACCAAACTATGAAAAAACAAAAAAGATACGATTCTCAAGATCCTAGATTCACTTTGTTGAGAAAGACCTTTTTTAATCATCTTCAAAAAAGGAATAATTTATATATACCCAGGGAAGACGCAGAGGATATTATTGAAGCTCTCTGGATTTTTGTAAATAAGAGAATGGCTGATATATTGGAAGTAAATAATCAGGCGATCAATAAAAAAAGTGCGGAGGAGCTTTGGACATTTATACAGGAAAATAATATCGCTAAGCAATACTTTTATAATTTATTAAAATCGTATACAACATATTCCCAAATAAAAACACTAAAAATAACTCCCAGTCCTTATTTAACTGAATAATATTAGCCATATCTAAGCACTCTTTTCCACTCAACCTATGTTTTCAAACTATTAGGATCTGAAAATGAATTTCCTTTTTAACTATAATTGATATCATGGTATCTTATGCCTACGATAGGAAGGAGCGTTGGAAAATTCGATCTAATATCCGTAAAAATAGAGAATATTAAATCTTGGTTTATAAATATTTTCCGGTACTTTAATTGTCTAAATTGTTATATGAGAATTTTTCCAGGCTCAGTTGTATATTGTAACCGGGTATCAAATAAACACTTTTCATTGAGACTTTTGGATTGACTATTGAATATGGTTTGTTTATTCAGGTGATTTGAAACAAGAAGCTATGACGAATCATGTTTTGCCAAGATGATTTTTTTGAAAATTATATGTGAAATGATAGATTAGTAGAAACCTAAAAGATCCCAATTGCACACGATTATTATAACTAAAAATAGGTCGTCTAAAAAATTAAACGACCTTTCTAAAAAAGCAAATGTGTTAGACTAAAAAGAGATTAATTTACCTCACTCATTAGTTCCCCTCACTCAAAGAAAAGCTTCCGTCTCCTTTAAAATTGGTTAAGCTGATAGTTACAGACCATACTCCCGGGGTACCCGTTTGGGTAACACCTGAAAAAGAATCTGGTTCTGATGCACCTGATAAAGACCTGTCAAGAACAGAATTATTATTTGCATCTCTAACAACCATTTTAAAAGAACCATCGGTAGTAGCGGTGATGTCGGCATTATAATCTGCCGTAGGTTCAGCATTACTCCATGTAAATGTTCGGGTAGTAGATCCTCCATTGCCGGTAAAATCTCCGTCAATGTCACCATCAAAATCACTAGTGTCATCAAACAATACAGAATTATTGACACTAACTTCAGCGACTACAAGATTCTCTTCATCATTATTACTTGAACACCCAATAATTAGGGTTGTTAAAAATAAAATAGAAATTACAAATTTCATTGATTTCATGGGATTACATTTTATTAGTTCTATCCAAAAATACATAAACTTTACAATTCCATCTTTATAAATAATTAATAGGGATATTAAGATCCATTTTTTCAGGTAAATTTTGGAAAGGTAATTTCAAAAAATTCAAAAGTTTTTTTAATATCAAAATCCCTTAATAAAGTTGTTTTGTAAAACCAAGGACGCACAGCAAGGACGCACAGCAAGAGGATAACACGCTGCGCGATGTTATGGTCGATCCCGCCTTAGTTTTTAGCTAGTTTTGTAGTCATTTAAAATTAAATCCAATGATTTCAAAAATTCGGAAAAAACTTTTTTAGGAAAAAATGCTCTCAGCCCAGTAAAACCGGCAAATTTTTTACGAAAAAATATCATTTTTGGAAGTGAAATCCTACAAGTTATAGAGACTTTATTATTAACCTACCTGAACAAAGAAATTGTATAGAATAACACACTCACCACTTTTTTATTCAATATGCAAAAGCTCCATTTTTAAAAAAGAGGTAAGCTGAATCTATCTTGGACACAAGTCAAAAAAGTAATTGAACCATTCTATAAAACCTGAATTGAAAACTTTTTTACCTTAAGTCCGCTTGAATTCTTTTCATTACTAACTTTGCCTATAAAAGAGTAATCATTCTTTCAATATTCCCGCAACTTTCATAGCCTTACCTTTTGATGCTAAAGAAAGAGCGTTTGAAATTAGCGGCCTGCATAAAGCCGCGTTGCTTTTTATAAGGCCTATCTAATTTCAAACCCTAAACATAAATTTGCATCAAAAGGTAATGCAAACAGCTCTGAAAGAAGTAAATGGAATTAAGCTGAATATTTTCAATCTGACCGGAATATCATGTTCCATTGAAAGCAAAAAGGAAAATGCACCAGATAAAAAAAGTAAATGGGTTTTTGGAAGTAGTGAAAAGAATATTTTCCTAGTAAGATATTACTCTTTCTTCGGTTGATTTTCTTTGGCCATAAGTAAGGGACGAATCTCATCAAGTAATTCTGCTTCATATTTAGGAAGTAATTGCATTACTAATTCCAAGATATACTGAATATTCGGGTCTTGTTTTATTCTGGATGAGGCTCCTTCCGCTCCATAAACCATCTCTTCAATACATACTTTTAATAAAACATCAATAGTCTCTATTAGATCAATATAACTTGAAAATTCAAGTTTCGCTTCATAGGTGTGCTTTCGATCTGTGGCTTTTAGCGTGTTGAAATAGGTAACACTATTTTTTTTAAGAAATTTAAATCGGTCTATATCAGCTTTTTTCATAACTCTGTTTTTTCGATCTTTTCTTTCAACCGTTTTGGATAATTTGGATGTTCGAGATCATTCTCAATAATGGCTTTTAATCTTCTCATGTTAAACAAATCATCATGCGGTAAGAGTTCAATGGCCATTTCGATGGTGAGCCTTACGCTATCCTGTTTACTTTTATTAGAAAGCATTCTAGAATAGAACTCCCCATTTCCATCTAAAGCCAGTACGGCCGTTTCTAGAAGCGCTGAAACTCTGTTCAAATAATCCTCATGATCCTCAAAACGCACTTTTGCAGTAACAAACTTTCGTCTTCCGCATACCTCCGGTTGTAAGCCGTACGGGCTTTTTAAAATTTTCCTGAGCTCCTTCAGCTTTAGTTTATTTAGTTTTCCGGTTTTCATAACTAATCAGTTTTTCCAATGTTTTCTTTTCAGTTCTATTAATTGCTGCTCTGCCAGGGCTTCGGCTTTCTGAAGAAAATGAGATACAACCTTTTCAATGTGCCTGGCATATTCATCCTTCTGAAATGTTGATGGCTGGTTATTCATTAAATAGCGGGCATGACATAGTTTATGATAGGCATCCTTAGACCGGAAAGAATCTTTTGGATAAATGATATTTGGAAGATCTGTAAACTGACTGCAAAGGTTTAAAAGAAAAGGGATTGCGAAAAAGTTAGGCTGGAACTCCCAGAACAGGTACAGTAATCCAAGACAGGTCTGCCTGACTACTTCTTTAAATAGTAAATACCTTGAACTATCGTCTGTTTTATCTTCACAAATGGTCGTTTTCTCAAAAAAGTATCCTGCACGTTTATATCTTAAATCCCAAGCTTTTTTCACTTTATTATATACGGTTGGATGATACAATATGGAATGGGGAAGATGTTGTAAATTCTGATTCTCCTGGTAAGCGATAACTGCTTTGCTCAGTACAAGGCTTAGGAAATTATTTCCTTCGGTAAGTCTAAAGCTTACTTCATTATAGGTGTAATGAATGGAATAAATTTTAGAAGACTTTTGTGTCTTATTATACACCTTGTTCATAAATTTTTGTGGATCTTCTACCAGATCGTGGGAAATCACAAGCAGGGTATACACGTGAGTTATTTTGCGATGTTTTATATTCGTTTGAAGAGAGCAACATGTTTTAGTGTTGTGAACCTGGTGACCGATCATGAAAATAGAATGGATTTTCGCCATTTCCCGAATCGCTTTGACAACTGCGGAAAGACTTTTGGAGTTACTTACTAGCATAATCTAATATTTTGGTTATCGAAATAACTGTTCACAACAGGTTGAAGAGTTTTCTTTCTTTGAGCATTTTCATTTAGAGAAAATGGTATCTTTGAAGAAGGCTCTATAATTCGCTGTTTAAATTCATTAGAAAGTTAGAAATAGGTGGAGCCGTACCGAACCAGAGGCTTTGGTATTTTACCCAAAACGGTTTGTTTTTTACCTGTAAGGGTTAACCGTAAATTTTTAAAGAAAAACTACTTATATTTGAGATTATGACAACTACAACCAAACCTAATCATATAGGCCGTAAGATTGCCCGTATTCGGGAATTACGAGGCATGAAACAGGAAACCCTTGCCGAAGAATTAGGCATTAGCCAGCAAAGTGTTTCACACATGGAAAAAAGCGAAAGTGTTGAAGATAAAACTCTTCAAAAAGTTTCTGAAGTATTAAAAGTTTCTCCAGAGGCCATTCGTCATTTTAGTGAAGAGGCTGTCTTTAATATTATTAATAATACTTTTAAAGATAATAGTGCCAATAACAACAATTATTTCTGCACGATTGATCCTGTAGAAAAAATTGTTGAACTTTATGAACGTCTGGTACAGGCGGAGAAGGATAAGGTGGCATACCTAGAAAAAATGAAAAATAAAAATTAATCAATTTTCATAAATCCTGCTCACGCAGGATTTTTATTTAAAACTAAATATCATGAATCAATCAATTATTGAAGCAATTGAAAATAGAGAAATACTTGAATTTTATTACGATGGAGAGCTGAGAGTTGTAGAACCACATTGCTATGGTGAAACTACTGCAGGTAATGAAGGGTTAAGAGCATATCAAGTGGATGGCTATTCATCTTCTGGAAGAATGGGATGGAAACTTTATAATTTAAGCAATGCTAGGAATATCCAATCTACCGAAGAAAATTTTAATGTAAGGCACGATTATAAGAAGGGAGATAGCGGCATGTCTTCAATCTATGCTGAAATTTGATAGAATTAAGTCATTTTTTTCTTGAATCGTTATTTACAGAGTTTATAAAAATTTCACCATTCATTTATGAGGTCTAAGTTACTAAGTATGGAAATAAAGAACCTTGGTTGTATTGGCAATGAAGGATTAAAAGTGGATTTAGATAATATACTTTGTCTTGTAGGGGATAACAATTCAGGTAAATCAACAGTTCTTAGAGCTTATGAGCTAGCAGTGGGTACGGTTAGATATGATCCCACAAAAGATCGATGTAATTATTCGGAAAACGATACTGTTATCGAAATTTCAGTTCATATTCCCGACGGGGTTGAAAATATAGCTGAAAAGTGGAAGGAAGTAAATGGTGATTTAAGAATTGTAAAAAGTAAATGGACATGGGATATTAGTGGTACTAGTATACGTGAAACTTATGATCCTGAACAAAAAGATTATTCCCCTCATGGTAATGCAGCAGGTCTAGATAATGTTTTTGCTAGTAGATTACCTAAACCTCTTAGAATAGGTGCCCTGGAGGGGCCACACTCAGAATTTAATGAACTTTTAAAGCTTATTGTAGAACCTATTTCTGATAGACTAAAAAATAGCCTCGAAGATGCCGAATCAGAAATTAGCAAAGCTTTAAAAATCTTTAATAATGAAGCTGAGAAGCCGGTGGCCGATGAAGCTAAAAAAATTGAACATTACAATAAAGAAATTTCTAATAGCCACGCTTCTATTTTTCCAAACTTGGAAATTGATTTATCAATAGGAATTGGTGAGTTTAATTTTGATCCAGTTAAAGCTTTGATACAGGGCTCAAATCTTAATGTAAAGGAGTTTGGACAAACCGTTGTTTGGCAGCAACAAGGAACAGGTTCACAAAGGGCATTATTTTGGTCTTTGCTCCAAGTTAGATCTAAGCTACAATCCTTAAATGAGTTTAAAAATGATCATCAGAAGAATATTATTACTGCTGAGAAAGCTATTAAAAAATTAGAAAGGGAAAAAGAAAGGGCTAAGACGACAAAAACCATTGAAAGTAAAGATGCTGAAATCGATTTAAAACTTCAAGAAATTGAAGAATTGAAAAAAATGGATTTAGAAGCAGAATGGAAAAGTAAAGAAGGTGAAGTTTTACTGCCTGGTTATATGCTATTAATTGATGAACCGGAAATAGCATTGCACCCTAACGGTATTAGAGCAGCTTCGAACTTTCTATATGATCTCGCAAAAGATAAATCTTGGCAAGTAATGTTATCGACACATAGTCCTTTATTTGTAAATCCTTTTGAAGACAATACAACTATCGTTAGACTATCCCGAAATAACAATAGCCCAACTCCTAAAACATATCGTTCAGATACCATATCATTTTCTGAAGAAGAAAAAGATCAACTAACCTTACTAAATACTTATGATCAAAATTTAGCAGAGATGTTTTTTGGTCAGTATCCAATAATTGTTGAAGGGGATACAGAATTTGCCTCATTTCAAAAGGTTATGAGTTTGGATCTGAATGAATATCCATTAGCAACAAGACCTTTAATAATTAGAGCTAGAGGAAAATTCACTATAAATCCAATTATAAAAATGTTAACTCATTTTAAGGTTAATTTTTCTGTGTTACACGATTCTGACTATCCTACAAATAAAGCTGGAAATAATAATTCTGTTTGGAAGGCCAATAAGCAAATACTGGATAACATTTTAGAGGCTAGAAAAAAAGGATTGAAAATTATTCATAGAATTTCAGTTTATACGTTTGAAGTAGAACATGGTGAAGTTTCTTTAGCCGATGATGGTACTGTTAAGATACCATCTTCTAAGAATAAACCATTTATAATGTACGACCAAATAGGTAAGGATAAAAATTTAAGAAATAGTGTTCATGATATTCTACAAGAATTAATTGATCAAGAATCCACAGAAGAACCTTTTGAAACTGATTTGGATTCTACCTTTGAATCATGGAGAAATCTTAATAATATTAAAGATCCTAGATTTATTAAAAATTAAAACAATATGCTCAAACTAAATCAGCAATTAAAAAGAGTTGAACTTAAGGAGTTTGAAATAGAAAATGATATTGTTTTCAATTATTTCAATAATATTCCCGCATCTGATAGGGATGACAAATTAATTCGTGCCATCTACATAGGTGTGTTGGCATTAATGGAAGATCGCATATCAGCTTTTCTTTCTAAAACTAGCAATGAACTAGGAACGGAATTAGAGAGTTTGAAAATGATCTTTGAAATGAAAAAGGAGCTTTTCTATAAATCAGCCATAAAAGGAAATCTAGCCGAGGAGGAAGTAGCAGATTTTTTAAATCAGTATTTTAAAGAAAAACGATTAAAAGACCAGGCATTTTTAACGGGAAATTCTTCAGGCTCACTTCCTAAAAATAAGACTGGGGATATAGTTTGCGAAGTTGAGGGAACTTCAGAGTTGAAAATTGTAATTGAATGTAAATTCGATAAAAGTGTGAAAATAGGAGATATAGAATCTAAGAATGTTTTCACAAGAAAATCTGATACGGCATGGAGTCAGTTAATAGAATCCCAAGCCAATCGAGAAGCTAAAGTTAGTCTCATAGTTTTTGATATTTCATTAATAGATAATTCAATATTAAAAAGTTTTGAAAATGTCGGATATATACCTGGAATTGGTTTTATAGCAGTAATAGATTCTCAAAAGGGAGATTACTCCAACTTAGCCATTGCCTATATGTTAGCAAGGGATATTGCCTTAAATGCCAGGGAAGTTGAATTAGATAAAGATCTATTAGCAATTTTGGTGAATCGTATAATTAAAGATCTTAATGAAATAACTAGTATTCGCAACCTTGTTCAGAATAATATCGATAATAATAAAGCTATTCTCAAACAACTAGAAAAGTCGATCCTTCTCATGGAATTTAACCAAGAGTATATGCGAAAATTTCTTTGTGATGGTACCTTGACAAAAGAAGATTTATTGGAATATTATATGGGAGACCAAATTAAGGATAGATTTAAATTAATTGAGAAAGAAATAAATGAAATGTGATGGTATTTAAGGTGTCACAATATAATAGAATGTAAAATCCGAACAAATTAAACGGTTACCTCAGATATTATGATTGGAAGTTTTAACTCAATATTGAAAGTCAGATCGGTTATAGATTCCTCAATAACTCTAAAACTTTTAAGAGCGAAAAACTTACATTTAATAATTACTTTCTTATACCAAGAGTACAAGATAGGTGAACAGATCTCAATACCTTATCAAATTTTAGTTCAAAAGTTGTCAGATTTCCTAGAGAATATTGAATATCAGGAAGTGGATGACGAAATCATGTCTGACCATTTGGTTTTAGCCTTTGATGAAATAGCCAAACGCTACATTGATAAATGGATTGATGACCATTACCTACGGAATATAATGGACGATGCGCAAAAGGAACCCTTAGTATTTTTATCCAAACATGTGGAAAAAGTAATTCAGGTTTTTGAGCTTTTACAAGACCGTGAATTTGTTGGAACCGAATCTAAGTTTAAGGATATTTTCACAAAGCTTCGAGACATCATTGAAAATGCTAACCCAGATAAAGAGAAAAGGCTGGCTGAATTAGAAAAGAGAAAACAGACCATTGATGAAGAAATTCGAAAGATCAAAATTGATGGTTATGTACCCACTTATGAAGATTATCAAATTAAATCTCGCTATGAAGAAGTAAGCCGATTGGCCAATGAGTTGATCGGAGATTTTAAAGAAGTGGAAGATAACTTCAAAGAAATCACACGGAGGATATATGAGCGGCAACAGCAAACCGATCTCTCCAAAGGAAAATTAATTGCAGAGACATTTGACGCTCTTTATGAATTACGCAGTACCGATCAGGGAAAAAGTTTTTATGCGTTTTGGCAATTTATGCTGGATGATATCAGTCAATCTGATTTTCAAAAACTGACCAGAGAAGTTTACGAGGTAATGGAAGACCGTGGTATAAACGTTTCTTCGCGTTCCCTAAGAAAGCTAAAAACATTGCTTCATTTGGCCGCTAGAAAAGTTTTAGATAAAAACGGTGTATTGGCTAATAAACTAAGTAGGGAGATCGTTGCAAAAGACCAACTAGAATCACGAAAAGCAAGAGAATTGATATCCGAAATACGGCAACACGCTATCCACCAAGTGAATCATTCACCCTCTCGGGAATACTATCTTGAAATTCAGGGAAACCCCGATATTTATCTTCCATTAGAAAGGAAACTGGGTGAGAAACCCGAAATCAACACATTTACCACTAAGGCTGAACAAGCCAATATCTCTTTAGAAGATCTTGCAGATCTCACCAAAATTTATAATGCAGATTTGATAGACAAAAAACAGCTATTGGCAAATATCAATGATTTACTGCAAACTAAAAATCAGGTATCTCTTTTAGAAGTAGTAAACACCAAAGGCTTAAATGAAAAAAATGGCTTGGCTGAATTACTAGCATATGTTACCCTGGTGAATACCGGCACTAAATATTTCGTCAATGATAATATTAGAGAAATCATCCCTTTTAATCAGGCCAGCAAGAAATACCTGGATTTGCCCCAAATCATTTTCACGAGATAATCGATATGGAATATGAAAATAGAAATATAGCCTCCTATGCAAAATCAGCAGTAAAACTTTTACAAGGCCCCGTTTTTGAGGATCAGGTGGATGTTTGGAATGAGGTGATCCAATACCAAGTAGAACTCATCCAATATTTTGAAAAAATTGCCTTGGCACTCATCATTGATAAAAGAGATGGATATGCATTTTTAAAGCAAATAGAGTTAGATGCATCTGGCAGTACAATCGGTCTGATTCGGAGAATGCCGTTGACCTATGATATTACTCTGGTTTGTGTTTTGTTGAGGGAATGGTTGTTGGAATTTGAATCGAATGATTTGGAAACAACCAATCTTTATATTACTCCAAAACAATTTCGGGATCGTATGGAAATGTTTTTTAAAGAGAAGGCCAACGAGCTAAAATTCATTAAAGAACTCAACAGACATTTTGATCAATGTGTAGAAATGGGATTTCTAAAACTAGTTCATAGAGACATAACAAATACTGATGAAAACAGGTATGAGGTAAAACGCATTATAAAAGCAAGAATCACAACCGAAGAATTGTCGAGGTTCAAAAAACAATTAGAAGATGAATAATCTTAGCCTGTTCAGCACCAAGCCAAGTGAATCTGGCTTCCGATTGTACACATATGAAGTCCTTAATTGGGGAACTTTTGATAAAAATATTTTTTCAATTGAGCCAGGAGGAGAAACGTCACTTCTCACAGGAGGAAACGGGTCGGGAAAAACAACCCTTGTAGATGGTCTGTTAACACTGCTATTGCCAGAACGCAGACCAAGGTCATATAATCAAACCGCGGGAGAAAAAAGCGAACGGACAGAAGAAACCTACTTACTTGGAGAATATGGTGAAACAGAAAATACCGATCCCAATACGATAGGAATTAAAAAACTAAGAGGAGAAAAATCAAAGGTACAGTCGGTATTGATAGCCGTGTTTCAAAATGAATCGCAATTCGTCTCCTTGGCTCAAGTTAGATGGTTCTCCGGTGGCGAATGGAGAAGAAATTTCATTATAGCATTTAGAAAGCTGTCAATAAAAGATGACTTCATGCCTCTTGATAGCAGTGGAGATTGGAGAAAGAGATTAAAGCAAAAATATCCTAAACACGGAAACAAAGATTTAATTTTATTCACCGATGGCCCAGGCCAATATAGCCATCGGATGCGTAAGGCATTTGGAATGAGATCAGAAAAAGCCCAAACGCTTTTCAATAAAACCATTGGTCTCAAAGTACTAGGAGATTTGAACGAGTTTGTCCGCCAACAAATGCTTGAAGAACGGGACACTGAAGCTGAATTCCAAAAAATAAAGGCCTACTTCAAGACACTAAATGATGCTCACCGGGCAATTGAAAAAGCACATAAGCAAATAGAATTGTTATCTCCCATAAGAGATAAGGCACAAAAACTTTCAAGCCTAAAAGCAGATCAAAACCATCAGGAAGATTATCAGCAAACTGCACCACTTTGGTTTGCTCAAAAGCAGAAAGACCTAATTATCAACTATAAAGATGAACAATCTTCCATAATAACCGCTCTTTCTCAGGAACTAGATGAACGCAACAACCAAATAGAGGACCTGTCCAATCAGGAACGAGATCTGGATATTCAGATTAAAAGTGATAAAGTCGGATCGCAGATAAGTATGCTGGAAAGACGAAATAAAGAGCTGGATGATTCAAAACAAGAACGGGAAGAAGAGCTCAAAATTTACAACCAACTTGCCGCTAGTCTCGAATTTCAATCTAATCCTCAAAGCAAGGAACTTTTTGATGATCAGAGAAAAGCTGCACTAGAAAAAAAAAGTAAGGCCATTGAAATTTTAGAACAGAATGAGTTCGAACAGGACGAAATAAAAATTGAGAAATACAATTTGGATAAAGAATTCACCACTCTTTCTGATCAACTTAGTGTTTTACGTTCTCAGAAAAATAATATAACCGGATCTCCGGCCCGTATTCGGGGTGAAATTTTGGATACCGTAGGTGCTACAGAAAAGGAAATTCCTTTTGTCGGTGAGCTTATAAAAGTGCATGAAAATGCTCGTGAATGGGAATCTGCCATTGAACGTTTACTTCACCATTTTTCATTACGCCTTATTGTACCAGAAGAATATTATCAAAAGGTCAACCGGTACGTGAATGAAAATAACTTAAGGGGGAGGATTGTCTATCAACGATTCAATAAGGCGCAAATAATTCCACAAATTTTTCAGCAGTATGATGAGGACGAACTGATTCATAAGTTAGATTTCAAGACTTCAAGGTATTCCGAATGGATTAAAAATGAGATTATTTCCAAATTTAATTACTTGTGTGTAGAAGATCTGGAAGCCTTTAGATTGGCAAACAAGGCTGTTACCAAAGAAGGATTAATTAAGAATATAAACCGTCACGAAAAGGATGACCGCCCTGAAATTAAAAGCCGTCACAAGTATGTGCTTGGATGGGATAACAAAGAGAAAATTGCCTTGTTGAGAGAAGAAGCTACTGAACTGGATAAGGAAATTAAGGATGTTAAAAACAAGCTCAAATACCTACGAAATCATCAATCGAGGATTCGTAAAGAGGACCTGAACCTTGATAAATTCATTGGTTACCGTACCCATAGAAAAATAGATTGGTGGTCAATTGCGAATCAAATTCAAGAAAACAAGCAAAAAATTGAAGAACTTGGAAAAAGTAATGACCGGGTAAGAACCCTCAAAAAGCAACGAGATGAAGTTCTTGATCAAATCAAGTCTAAAAGGGAAGTTGTTAAGAGTTTAGATAAAGAGATTAATAACATTGAATCAAACTTAGAGATACAAAAACAAAAACTGTGTGAGGCAGAAGAGATAATTAACAGATATAATTTTCACAATCACAAGGAAAAGTTGAAGGAATTTGAAAAGCAATTCCTTAGTAATAAAGAATATACAATTAATTCTATTGAAAAGGTAAGGGAAAAACTTCAGGGTGAAATCAATATAACCATTGATCATCTGAAAAATAAGATCAGAAAAGAAGAAAGTGCCGCAGAAAAATTAATGCGCGATTTTATAAATCCAGACAAAGAAATTACCAAAAAATTTAACGACTGGAATTCGGATACACATCGTTTGAGTGAAAATGCAGAATTTATCGATGAATTTGTGGCCCTGTTGAAGCGCATTGAAGGAGAAGAGTTGGCTGAGTATAAGCAGCAATTCAAGCAATACTTAAATGAAGAAATGATAACTAAAATGTCTGATTTCCAAACTTGGTTAGAGCGTCAGGAAGAAGATATAGAAGAAAACATTGACACGCTCAACCGATCCCTCGAAAAAATTAATTTTAAGAGTAACCCGCCTACATTTATTAAGCTACATGTGGATAAAGACTATTCCCCAAAAGTTAAAGATTTTAGGTTCCGACTCAATGAATGGAAACCTAATTTGGTTGAGTTTGAAAGAACCAAAGATGATCATATTTTGGAAGACAGTTTTGGCAAAATAAAAGCACTTTTAGACAACCTTACGGATGATGAAAACCTAAGAAAAGAAGTATTGGATGTAAGGAATTGGCTCAAGTTTAAGGCTGTTGAGCACCATCGGGAAGACCCGTCAAAAATATTCCGTAGCTATACGGGAACAGCTAAACTTTCCGGGGGGGAAGGGGCTCAATTGACCTATACAATTCTAGGTTCAGCCATAGCTTACCAATTTGGAATACATAATGAAGGTTTGAATACTAATTCATTCCGGTTTATTTGTGTTGATGAAGCATTCAGTAAACAAGATGATGAAAAAGCACAATTCCTAATGGAATTATGTAAACAACTTCACCTGCAAGTAATGATAGTGTCTCCGGCCAAAGCTGAGGAGGTTGCCATCGTGGAACCCTACATAGCACGGGTTCATTTTGTTCAGCGAAAAGATAATCGGCATTCGGTCGTTTACGATATGCCGATTAAGCAGATGCAGGAACAAAGGGAAGAATATTTACAATCCGCAGAATAAGCAATGATTACGGTAAGTGAAATACGAAAAAAGTCCGAAAGGAAATATGATGAAATACTCAGGAAAACATTGAATGAAGAAAACTGTTTTCCCTTAAAGATTAGAGCCAATAAAGCCCTTTCCAAAGACTTTGTTCAAATGAGCAAAGAAATTGCTGATGTATTAGGCGGATCCAAAGATAGAAAAGGTTTTGGATACTCCGTGCTTTCAGAGACTAGAAAAACCCGCCACCATGCTTCTCAAGACATTCCTAATGCAATTGTATTTGAAACGCTTTTTGATTTCCTGAAATTCATCAATAAAGAAAAGGAATTTCATTTGTTGATAAAGAATTATCATTTCATCAAATCAGAGCTACCTCAGCTTGAACCGTGGTTAAAGATAAACCCTAAAATCATTATTAATAATGCAAAACTGTGGCCACAATTAATTGAAGTTTGTCAATGGTTCCTAAATAATTTCGAACCACACATCTATTACATTCGGGAACTACCTATTGCCGTCCATACTAAATTCATAGAAGAAAATAAAGGTACGTTAAGGCTTTTGCTTGATGAATTGGTTCGTGGAATTATCAATATCCGTGAAAATGTGTTTGAAAAACGGTTTCACTTGAAATATGACCAACCTCTTGTTCGGTTTCGGTCATTGGACGAATCTTGTTGGTCCGAAATTAATTATGATGATATCACTGTTCCAATAGAGCAATTTATATCCACTGAGCTTAAATGCCATAGACTTTTCATTATTGAAAACAAGATGAACTTTCTGACATTTCCTGAAGTGCCTCATTCCATAGCCGTTTGGGGAAAAGGGTTTGGCATACAATCACTTAAGAATATTGATTGGTTACATGCAAAGGAAATTTATTACTGGAGTGATTTAGATGTACAGGGATTTCAAATGCTATCTCAATTGCGATCCTATTACAAACAAACCAAATCTTTTTTGATGGAAATGGAAGTTTTGGAGAAGTATGAATTATTTATAGTGACCGGAACTGTATCTAAAGTAGATTCTATAGATCACTTGTCGGAAAAAGAACTCAAGGTTTTTGAATATCTCTCAGAAAATAATTTAAGACTTGAACAAGAACGTATTACCCAAGAAACTGTATATAATAGTTTATTTCACATTACTTAGAAATTTTTTAACTGACTTAACTGGTTTTTGACACTACCTGAATTTAATTATATGTTCATCAATTTTTTTAAATCCTCACTCAATTTACTTTCCAATACCCTAGCATAAATTTGTGTTGTAGAAAGTTTCGAATGCCCCAATAATTTTGAAACCGATTCAATGGGAATTCCTTTAGAGAGAGTTACCGTCGTAGCAAAGGTATGCCTGGCTACATGAAAAGTTAGCTTTTTCTTTATTTTAAGCTCTGTTGCCAGTTCCTTTAAATACTGGTTTGTTTTCTGGTTAGAATATACGGGGAGAATATAGCCAGAACATGCGCATTGATCTTTATATTTTTCAATGATCTCCATTGCCTTTGGCAGAATTGGGATTTTCACCGACTGCTCCGTTTTTTCTCTTGCAGTAAATATCCATTTTCGGCCATCGATGCCAATAACTATATTTTCTGGCTTTAGATTTTTTGCATCTACCCACGATAAACCAGTATAACAGGAGAATACAAATACATCCCGGGTCTGCTGATGGGTGATTCGGTCAAATTGATACTGCTCTAGGTTTTCTAATTCTTCTTCGCTTAGAAATGCTCTCTCGGCCTTTTTAAATTTCAGGGAGAATTTAGAAAAAGGATCTTTTTCCACCCATTCTAATTTCTGGGCGAGGTTTAACAATTTCTTTAATCGCTCCAAGTGCTTCATAACACCATTATTAGTGGGAGCCTTTCTATCTCTTTTCGGTTTATAATTTCTAAGGAAATGCTCAAAGTCAGTGATAAACTGATAATTGATTTGTTTCAGGAAAATGTCATCCGCTTTAAATTGCTTTTTAAGGAATTTATAAAGATAGCGCTCTGTAGTATAATAGTTCTTCATGGTGCCATACTTCAGCACATCTTTCATATGCTCGGTATGGTAATTCAGTAGCTCTGACAGCTTTTTAAAAGAATCGTCCTTTCCTAAATATCTGGCTTTAACTGCCTGGGCAGATAACAAAAGGTTCGAATCATTTAATTGGCGGAAGCATTCATACAGCTTATTATAAATGCGGTCTAAAGATTTATTGACCTGCTGGCTTTCTATGCTGCTGCCTTTCAATCTGCTTTTTCGCTCGTCCCATAGATTCAGGGAGATTCTACGTTGCAGGCTAATTTCTACCCGCTCTCCGTTTAGGGTAATTCTGGTATAAAGAGGAGCCTTGCCATTTCTGGCTTTACTGGATTTGGGAAGGAAGACAATCCCAAAGGTCACCGAATTTCTCATAATATTCGTTTTCAAGGTTAAACAAAATGCGTGAAAACGAAAGACAAATCAACTCTTAAGGCAAATAGCCCTAAATAATAATAAGGTCACCGAATCGGACTCATTTTATATGATTTTATATCAAATTCTATGAGCGACTAAAAACTACAAAACCTTGATAATCATTCGGTTAACAAGGTTTTGTAGCCATTTGATAATGGTCTTGGTCGGGGTGGCAGGATTCGAACCTGCGGCCTCCTGCTCCCAAAGCAGGCGCGATAACCGGGCTACGCTACACCCCGAGGCTTACAGCTTAAGCTGTAGTTCAATGTTTCAATGTTCAAAGTTCAAGGTTACTTTTTTAAAAAGTAGACCGGGAACCGGGCGGAGTTTATCCCGACCTTGCGTCGGGGCTTCACACCCCGAGGCTTACAGCTTGCGCTGTAATTCAAAATTTCAAAATTCAAGGTTCAAAATTACTTTCTCAAGTAAACCGGGAACTTTTCAATTTTAATTTTTAGTCTTTTCCGGTCCAAATTACTCTTTTTACAAAGCAGTCCGGGAGACGGAGGAAATTTATCCCTGTCTTTTCTAAAGAAAAGGAGAATAAATAAACCACAGACTAAAAATCTTGCGGAGAGACCGGGATTCGAACCCGGGCATCCAAAAAGGATGACAGCTTAGCAGGCTGCTGCATTACCACTCTGCCACCTCTCCTAAAAATTATGAACGTCGCAATTATTTTGCGGTTGCAAATGTAACTTTTACTTCAGTAGCTTCCAAACTTTTTTAGGGCAAAACCCGATGCGGGATTTGACTTAAATTTTAAAGACTTTGCACTCAATATTTTACTTGCTAAAAAAAATTAAATTTTTTGTCCTTCCATTTCAATCAGGCGGGCTATATTGCCTAAAATGCGGCTGTGATTTTTTACAAATGGATTGCTTTTATCCCAAACATAGCCGGCCAGTACTGCACAAACCTGTTGTTTGACGAGAGGGTTGGGTTGCTCGTGAAAAAAGATCTTTTGCAAATTGCCGTTATACCATTCGCGCACATAACTGCCAAAAACATCTGTGCCTTCTTTCATATACCCGGCATAATTTTTATTCCAGTCTACCTGTTCCCCTTCCAGTTGCCGGGCCAAAAGCTTTGCTGCCTGTAATCCCGATTCGGTCGCAAAGGCTACTCCCGATGAAAATACCGGATCCAGAAACTCGGCAGAGTTTCCGGTGAGCACGAATTTATCTCCATAGAGCCGATTTACGTTTTTAGCCAGGTTCTGTAGCATTTTGGGCGTAAATAAAAATTCATAGCCATCAAACCTACCCCGATAATATTCAAGCCGCCCGAGCATTTTTTTAAACATTTCGTTTGGGGAATAATTTGAATATTGCTCAAACCAGGCATTGGAACCTACAAAGCCCAAACTGGAATTTCCGTTAGAAAAGGGGATATACCAAAACCAGCTTTCATTCCCCAGAACTTCGAAGGTGATCAACTCGCCTTCCTTGCCTTTAGGTCTTTGAGTTTCGTTGATATGAGTGAAAATTGAAGAATTTTCCCCAACCTGAGCGCGGGTCTCCAGGCCTAGGTGGCTGGCCAGAACCCGACCGTTTCCGCTTGAATCGATAATGAATTCAGCCTCTATTTCTATCTTTTCTTCAGAAGCCGTTTTTAGGCTTATCACCGGATTTTCCCTTTCAAAATCGGCTGAAACCACCTCGGTTTCGAACAGGATTTGAACCCCCATTTGTTGCACTTCTTTGGCCAGAAGCTGATCGAAGTCGGCGCGGGGTACCTGCCAGGTCCAATTCCAGCCCTCTCCAAACTTATCGCTGAAATCGAATTCTCCCACCCGGTCTCCTTTGATAAAACGCGCTCCGAATTTTTTTTGGAAATCACCTTGCTTAAGTGCCTCCAGCAACCCGGCTTCCTCAAAATTATCCATACAACGCGGAATAAGACTTTCCCCAATGCTAAACCTGGGAAACCGCTGTTTTTCTACTACCAAACAGTCTATTCCCTGATTTTTCAAATAAGCCGCCGAAACCATTCCAGATGGCCCTGCACCAATAATTAAAACCCTGGTTTTTTTCATAAATAAGTAGGCATCAGAAGGCTAAAAATCCCAATTTTAAAAGCGCGCTAAATATACTACATTTGTTAATGAATCCCCACTTCGAGAAGCCAAAGGCGCACGCGAAGTGGCTGGATGAGTTAATACCGACGAAAGTCGGTATCTTTTGAGGTTGAATTTTGTAACAAAAATCATTCAATTTTGAAAACAATGTCAGCCCGAGCGCAGTCGAGGGCTTGGTTCAAACCCGGATTTTGTTTCGAAACTGAAGCAGTTTTTAAAATGTTGTAAGCCCGAGCGCAGTCGAGGGCCTGGTTCGATACTCAGTTCATTATAAAACACAATCATATCAACCCTAACGGGGTCAATTTTTTAAAAATATATTAGTCTTTTAGCTGTATGCTCCAAATCAATAACCCGCTTAACCTGAATGATTTTTACCAGGTTCTTTTTAATCTCAGCAAAGTTTCCTTAAGTCCCGAAGCTCAAACCCAACTGGAGGAGAGTTTCGACTTTTTGAAAGAATTTTCAGAAAATAAAGTGATCTACGGGGTGAACACGGGCTTTGGCCCTATGGCCCAATATAAAATAAAGGATAAAGACAGGCTTCAACTGCAGTATAATCTAATTCGAAGTCACGCTTCAGGCTCGGGAGAAGCTATGAGTCCGCTTTATGTGAAAGCCTTAATGCTGGCGCGGCTCAATACGCTTTCCCTGGGGAAATCTGGGGTGCACCCATCGGTTGGAGACACTATGCTGGAATTGATCAACAATGATATCACTCCGCTAATTTTCGATCACGGCGGGGTAGGGGCATCAGGCGATTTGGTGCAGCTTGCCCACCTTGCCCTGGTACTTATTGGAGAAGGTGAGGTGTTTTACAAAGGCTTCCGAAGAAAAACTTCTGAAGTATTTGCTGAAGAAAACATCAAGCCCATACAGGTGAAAATTCGCGAAGGCCTGGCTTTGATGAATGGAACTTCAGCAATGACGGGAATTGGGATCGTGAACGTGATTTATGCCAAACGCCTGCTCAACTGGTCGGTGTTTTGCTCGTCGGCGATCAACGAGATCGTGCAGGCTTATGACGATCACCTTTCCGAAGAACTCAACGGGGCCAAGTTGCATAAAGGACAGCAAAAAATTGCTAAGCTAATGCGGACGCATCTAAAAGACAGCCGGCTTACCCGCGACCGCAACGAACATCTCTACAACGAAAATGCCGATAAAAACACATATTTTAAAGAAAAGGTACAGGAATATTACAGTTTGCGCTGTGTGCCACAAATCCTTGGGCCTGTCTACGATACCATAGAGCATAGCTCCCGCATTTTAATCGAGGAAGTCAATTCGGCTAACGATAATCCTATTATCGATGTAAAAACCCGGCACGTTTATCACGGCGGGAATTTTCACGGCGATTATGTGGCCCTGGAAATGGACAAGCTAAAACTGGGCATCACCAAACTTTCGATGCTGGCCGAACGCCAACTCAACTATATGCTAAATTCCAAACTCAATGAAATTTTGCCGCCTTTCGTGAATCTGGCAAAACCGGGCTTAAACTTCGGAATGCAGGGTGCTCAATTCACCGCGGTTTCTACCACAGCCGAAAACCAGGCTTTATCCAGTTCTATGTATGTGCACAGCATTCCGAATAATAACGATAATCAGGATATTGTGAGTATGGGTGCCAATGCTGCCAATATGACCAAAAAAGTGATCGATAATGCGTTTGAAGTTATGGCGGTAGAAATGCTTACGATCGCTCAGGCCTTGAAATACCTTGATTTTGATGAAAAGCTCTCCGGCCCAACCCGCGACTTTCTAAAGCAAACCAGCGATTTGATTCCTGAAATAAAAGAGGATTTCCCTTTATATGAAATTTTGGCCAGGTTAAAAACTTATCTAATGGAACAGGATGCCTATAGTTCCCGTTAGTAGAATCCCTTAACTGTAACAAAAGTTACTGCTGTAAGCAAATGAAACCTATATTTTTGCCCTGTAAAATTAAAAAACCAGCTTGAAGAAATACCTCGACATAGCGACCGATTCTTTTTCAGGATATTTTAATTATTTGATTGATGAAATCGCCAACCCGTCCTGGACCAATTATTTTTATTGGCTTATTGGCCTGTCTCTTTTGGTGTGGGTGTTGGAGGTAATTTTACCCTGGCGGAAGAATCAAAAGTTATTTCGAAAAGATTTCTGGCTGGATACGTTCTATATCTTATTTAATTTTTTCCTTTTCTCGCTCATTGGCTATAATGCGCTCTCGAATGTTGCCGTAGAATTATTCAATGATTTTCTTGGCCTGTTTGGGATCACCAACATTGTGGCCATAGAGGTGCAAAGTTTCCCGATGTGGGCGCAGTTGCTAATAATGTTTGTTATCGCCGATTTTATTCAGTGGAACGTGCACCGGCAATTGCATAAACAGCCCTGGCTTTGGGAATTTCACAAATTGCACCATAGCGTAAAGGAAATGGGCTTTGCCGCGCAATTCAGGTTTCACTTTATGGAAACCATTATTTACAAAAGTGTTCAGTATATTCCTTTGGCAATGATTGGCTTCGGAATCCAGGAATTCTTTGTGGTGCATATGTTTGCCGTTTTGGTGGGGCATCTTAATCACGCTAATGTTGGTTGGGATTATGGAATTTTCAGATATATTCTGAATAATCCGAAAATGCACATCTGGCACCACTCAAAGGCCCTGCCCGAAGAGCATCCCCACGGAATGAATTTTGGCCTAAGCCTTAGCATTTGGGATTATTTGTTCGGTACCGCCTATATTCCCGAGGAAGGAAGAGATATAGAACTGGGCTTTGAAGGAGACGAGGATTTTCCTGAAGATTTCTCAGGACAACTGGCTTTTCCCTTTAGAAAAAGAAAGGACACAAAAACGGAAAATCAATTTAAAAACGCAGTAAGATGAATATAAAACAATTTAAAGACGATCCTTTAGCGCATTATTCCTATGCCATTATTAGCGATGGGGAAATGGCCGTGGTAGACCCGGCCCGTAACCCGAAGCAGTATTATAAATTTGCCGAAGAGAACAACGCAAAAATTGTGGCGGTTTTTGAAACTCACCCGCACGCCGATTTTGTGAGTAGTCACCTTCAAATTTACGAAGAAACCGGCGCCACTATTTATGTAAGTGAAATGGTGGGAGTAAGCTATCCGCATAAGCCTTTTGACGAAGGAGATTCGGTAAAAGTGGGTAAGATCAATTTCAGGCCTTTACACACTCCCGGGCATTCCCCCGATAGTTTGACTTTTGTTGCTGAAGAAGATGGCAATACGGCTCTTTTCACTGGAGATACCCTTTTCATAGGAAATGTTGGCCGACCCGATCTTCGCGAAAAAGCCGGAAATATGAAGGCAAAACGCGTTGAACTGGCCAGGCAGATGTACAATACTATGAAGACAAAATTCAACGATCTTCCCGACGGAGCACTGGTATATCCCGCGCACGGTGCAGGTTCTCTATGCGGAAAAAATATGAGCGATGCGGCTTCAAGTACTTTAGGGAACGAGCGCCAGAGCAACTGGGCTTTCCAAGAGCAATCCGAAGAAGAGTTCGTGGAAGAAATTCTAAAAGATCAGCCTTTTATCCCTTCCTATTTTGGATTTAACGTGGATATAAACCGCGAAGGCGCGCTAAATGTGCAGAAAGCTAAATATGGGGTGCCATTAAAACTTTCGGTAGACGAAGTAGAAGAGGGAGTGACGGTGGTAGACGCCCGTGATGGAGATGCCTATAAGGAAGGACATTTGCCAAATTCTATCAATATTATGGCTCGTGGACAGGGCGATAAATACGAAACCTGGTTAGGGGCTATTGTAGAGCCTAAAGAAGCTTTTTACCTGGTGGTAAATAGCGTGGATGATATCGACGAATTGCTGGAGAGAACCGCAAAAATCGGTTATGAAAAGCAAATGAAGGGAGTGATAACTCTTTCAGAAAAAGTTTCTAAAAAATCTGATGAATTCGATTTGCACGAGTTCAAGGAAAACAAAGATAAATTCACCATCGTCGACATTAGAAACGAAAGCGAAGTAAACGAAGGTAAGATCTTTGAATCTGCGAAAGCGATTCCCCTAAATGAGCTTAGAAACCGTGCCGATGAGCTTCCAAAAGATAAGCCTTTGGTAGTGCATTGTGCAGGAGGTTACCGCTCTGCAGCCGGTAGCAGTATACTCGAAAATAAATTCAAAGACCTTAAGGTTTATGACCTTAGTGATGATATCAATGATTTCAAATAGGTTACTTATTTGAATTTTAGTTCGAAAGCTCCATTGGTTCTGCCGGTGGAGCTTTTTTGATTATCAGGGAACGACCCTTCGTCTGCGCTCAGGGTGACATTCCCTTCGTCTGCGCTCAGGGTGACATTCCCATCGTCTGCGCTCAGGCTAAATTTTACACAAAAAAACCCGGAAATAAATCCCGGGTTTTGAGTTTTAAATAAAGGAAATTAGTCGTCTATTTTCATAAAATTTCCCTCCAGGTCAAAATCGAGGCTGGTACCATCTTCCAGCTTCAGCTCGATCTCATCTTCTTCTTTTTCATATTTCATTACTTTTTTTCCTGCATAATTGGTATTCAGGTAGGCAGCGATATTTGCTGGTAATGCCTGAGCCGGCACTCCTTTTTCACTTTTGAACTCGGTGGCTTCTCCATCACTGTTAAAAGTAATTTTTGATCCGTCGGTAAGTTTTACCTCATACATTTCATCCATATCTCCTTCATTGAGGCTCATTTTCTCAACCTTTGCTGAAGAAAAATAGGTTTGCACCCACAAATCGGCTGTTGAATGCAGCTGTTGTTCGTTGGTTTGTGCTGAAGTGAGCCCAAACGCAAAAATTCCTGCTATAGAACTTAAAATCAATTTTTTCATAACTCGTTTATTTATGATTAGTAGGTTAAATATAAATTTGTTGAAACGGGAGTTGCTATAAAATTTCGTGAATTCACCTAAGATTAACGGGAATTTTCAAAGTTTTAAGAGATAAAAAGCCTTCAGGATTTTCTATATTTACACGACAACTTGAAATTTTATGGAAAAACGATATAAAGTAAAGGTAAATGACGCCTTTGATTTCGAATTTAGCAAAGAAGAGATCACTGCCCTGGACACCCAGGTATTGTCTGAAAAAAATTACCATCTTTTACAACAAAATCGGGGTTTTACAGCGCAAATTCACGAAAACGATTTCTTAAACCGCAGTTATACAGTAAAGATCAATGCTAATGCCTACAAGGTTCAGATTTCCAATGAATTGGATTTGCTAATAGAAGAAATGGGACTTTCTCTTGGTTCTGCTCAAATGGTGAATGATATCAAGGCGCCTATGCCGGGGCTTATTCTTGAAGTGAATGTTGAAGAAGGTAGAGAGGTAAAAGAAGGTGATTATCTTTTGGTGCTTGAAGCGATGAAGATGGAAAACACCCTTACCGCACCAAGAGACGGCGTAGTGAAAACGGTAAGCATTAAACAGGGAGAAACCGTAGAGAAAAATCAGTTGCTCATAGAAATGGAGTAAGGGGAATTCAACCAAAAAATCATAACATTCAGAATGAAGAAAATATTAGTAGCCAATAGAGGAGAAATCGCTTTGCGGGTGATGAAAACCATTCAGCGAATGGGTATAAAAACCGTGGCCATCTTTTCTACTGCCGATCGCAATGCGCCCCACGTAAAATTTGCCGATGAGGCCGTTTGCGTAGGGGAGGCTCCCTCTAATCAGTCTTACCTTAAGGTCGAAAAGATTATAGAAGTCGCTAAAAAATTAAAGGTAGACGGGATTCATCCCGGCTACGGATTTCTTAGCGAAAACGCGGCCTTTGCCGAAGCCGTTGAAAAAAATGGAATTACCTGGATAGGCCCGGGCTCTAAAGCCATAGAAATTATGGGGAGTAAGCTCGCGGCGAAAGATGCGGTAAAAGAATACGATATCCCGATGGTACCCGGAATAGACGAAGCCATAACCGATCCTGAAAAAGCTAAAAAAATAGCCAAAGAAATTGGCTTTCCTATACTTATTAAAGCCTCGGCCGGAGGTGGGGGAAAAGGGATGCGAATTGTTGAAAAGGAGAAAGACCTGGAAGACCAGATGAAGCGAGCCATAAGCGAAGCCGAATCGGCTTTTGGAGATGGCTCTGTTTTTATTGAAAAATACGTTTCCTCTCCCAGGCATATCGAAATCCAGATCCTGGCCGATACCCACGGTAATATACTGCACCTGTTTGAGCGGGAATGCAGTGTGCAGCGTCGCCATCAAAAGGTAGTTGAGGAAGCCCCCTCTGTAGTGCTAAGTGATAAGATGCGAAAGCAAATGGGGAAAGCTGCCGTGAAGGTAGCCCGCTCCTGCGATTATGTAGGAGCCGGTACCGTAGAATTTCTGTACGATGAAAATGATAATTTCTATTTCCTGGAAATGAACACCCGCTTGCAGGTTGAACACCCCGTGACTGAACTTATCACAGGAATAGACCTGGTAGAACAGCAAATTAAAATCGCCAGGGGAGAAAAATTAAAATTCAGCCAGGAAGATTTAAAAATTTCGGGCCACGCCCTGGAATTAAGAGTTTATGCTGAAGATCCTTTAGACGATTTTCTGCCCAGTGTGGGAACTTTAAATAGATACCGAATTCCGCAGGGGCCGGGAATTAGAGTGGATAACGGATTTGAAGAGGGAATGGAAGTTCCTATCTATTACGACCCGATGCTTGCTAAATTGATCACCTACGGAAAAACCCGGGAAGAGGCAATTCAGTTAATGCTGCAGGCCATTAAAAATTACGAGGTAGAGGGGGTGATGACCACATTGCCATTTGGAAAATTCGTGTTTGAACACGAGGCCTTCAGAAGCGGAAAATTCGATACCCATTTTGTGAAAAAGTATTATTCCGCAGAAAAACTCGAAGATGAAATTAAAGAGGAGGCCCGCCTGGCAGCCATCATTGCTTTGAAGCAGTATTTAAAAGACCAGGAAGCATTAAGACTGCCTTATAAATAAAAGCGTCGAAATTATTACAAAAAGTAAAACTGAAGATGAGTCAAAATATAGAGAAGCTTAACGATAAAATTAAAAAAGCCCAGCTTGGCGGCGGCAAAAGTCGAATTGAAAGTCAGCACGAAAAAAAGAAATTAACCGCCCGCGAGCGAATCGATTATTTACTGGACGAGGGCTCTTTTGAAGAAATTGGAATTCTGGTCACCCACCGCACCACCGATTTTGGAATGGCAAAGCAAAAATACTACGGCGACGGCGTGGTGACCGGCTACGGCACCATTAACGGGAGAATGGTCTACGTATTTGCGCAGGATTTTACCGTTTTTGGAGGTTCGCTTTCTGAAACCCACGCCGAAAAAATCTGCAAGGTGATGGACCTGGCCGTGAAAGTAGGAGCTCCTATCATTGGGTTGAACGACTCGGGTGGAGCCCGAATTCAGGAAGGAGTTCGGTCGCTTGGAGGTTATGCCGATATTTTTCATCGCAACGTAAAAGCTTCAGGGGTAATCCCTCAAATTTCAGCTATTATGGGACCCTGTGCCGGGGGCGCAGTTTATTCTCCCGCGATGACCGATTTTACACTTATGGTTGAAGATACCAGCTATATGTTCGTAACCGGTCCCAATGTGGTGAAAACGGTGACCAACGAAGAAGTTACTTCCGAAGAATTGGGAGGGGCGAGAACCCACGCAACCAAAAGCGGGGTGACCCACCGAACTGCGGTGAATGATATTGTTTGCCTGGAAGATATTAAGAAATTAATCAGCTATTTGCCGCAAAGCAATAAATCGGCTCCTGAAAAATTGCCTTTTAAGATTGGAGACGAAAAGCGAAAACAACTCAACGAGATTGTGCCCGACAGTTCTACCAAACCCTACGATATGCACGAGGTGATAAACGGGATAATCGATGAGCAATCCTTTTTTGAAATCCATAAAGATTATGCCGATAATATAATTGTAGGTTTTGCAAGGCTTGGCGGTCGAAGTATAGGAGTTGTTGCCAACCAGCCTATGAGCCTGGCCGGGGTGCTGGATGTAGATTCTTCGAAAAAAGCTGCCCGCTTTACCCGGTTCTGTGATTGTTTTAATATTCCGCTTTTAGTGCTGGTAGATGTGCCCGGCTTTCTCCCGGGAACCGACCAGGAATGGAATGGGATTATTCTTCACGGAGCCAAACTGCTGTATGCCCTGAGCGAAGCCACCGTTCCAAAAGTGACGGTGATTACCCGAAAAGCTTATGGGGGTGCGTATGATGTGATGAACTCAAAACATATTGGTGCCGACTTGAACTTTGCCTGGCCTACTGCAGAAATCGCCGTGATGGGCGCCAAGGGTGCCAGCGAGATTATTTTCAGAAAGGAAATTCAGGCTGCCGAAGATCCTGCAGCTAAACTGGCCGAGAAAGAACAGGAGTATGCCGAAAAATTTGCCAATCCGTTTGAGGCCGCCCAACGCGGATTTATTGACGAGGTGATTATGCCTGAAGATACCCGAAGAAAATTGCTGAAAGGCTTTAGTATGTTGGAAAACAAGAAGGTGTTGAGGCCGGAACGCAAGCACGGGAATATTCCACTTTAGGTGGTTTGAAGATTTATTTCTATTTTAAACGCTATTAACCAAAACTTCTAAATATGTCTAAGAATTACAATCTGTCTAATTTAAACGAACAACGCAAAGACCTCGAATTCGAGTTCGCCCGCCAGAAAAAGAAAAAAGAAGACGAGTTACTGCTGGACCAGGTTTTCGATGAAACCGAACTGCCCGACTGGGAATAGATTTGAAGAAATTTAATAAAATCGTGTGCCTGGACAATACCAAACTCAATTCCCGGGCAATAGAAGAATTGCAAAAATTCAGCGAAGCCGATATTTCAGATTTTCGGGATGCGCCTGAAACTGATGAGGAAATCCTTAATCGTATTGGAGATGCCCAGGCGGTTATACTTTCCTGGCGAACCCAACTTGGAGAGGAAATTCTCCAAAAATGCCTCGACCTAAAATATATTGGCCTGGCCTGTAGCTTATACGACGATGAGTCATCGAATGTTGCCGTGAAGTATGCGCAGAAAAATGGGGTGGAAGTGACGGGAATTTTCGATTATGGCGATCCCGGGGTGGTAGAGTTTATTACTTCAGAATTAATTAGACTCCTGCACGGCTTTGGAAAGCAGCAATGGAAGGAAGACCCGGTAGAACTCACCAATAGAAAAATAGGTATTGTGGGACTGGGCACTACCGGCCAAATGCTGGCCGAATGTTTACTTCCGTTTAATGCCAATCTTTACTACTATAGCCGAACGCGCAAACCAGGGTGGGAGCAAAAGGGCTTAAAATATCTCGAATTAGCCGAATTACTAAAAACTACAGAAATTCTAAGTTTTCATCTTCCGAAGAATACCAGTCTTATGGGAACTGAAGAATTTGAATTATTCGGAAATGACAAAATACTTATAAATACTTCTCTGGGAATTCCCTTCGAAGAATCGGCCTTCCAGAAGTGGATCAAAAAAGAAGGGAATTTTGCCATTTTTGACGGAGATGGAGGAGCCGAACTTTCGGAAGAAACAAAAGCGCTTCCCCGAGTGATTTCAGGAACTAAAAGCGCCGGCTGGAGCGCCGAAACCCGGGAACGTCTTTCTAATAAGGTAGTGGAGAATGTAAAAGCCTTTCTGGGTAGCTGAAATGTGTTTCTTTTTTTTGCTGAATAATTTTTACATGAGCTATGACGCCGGTCATATTTTTGGTGAATCCTGTAACAATTGTTACTGTCTTCTTTTGTAAATTCAGCTTTCTTTGCACGCAAATAAAAATAGACTATGGATTGGATTTTTGAACCCTGGCCCTGGTATGTGGCCGGGCCGCTTATAGCAGTGGTAATGTTTTTACTCATTTTTTTCGGAAAAGGTTTTGGAATGTCTTCTAACCTAAGAACCATTTGTACCATTTGCGGTGCCGATGCACATTCCGATTTTTTCGATTTCAACTGGCGGGCACAGCGCTGGAATCTGGTGGTGGTTCTGGGAACCATAATCGGAGGATTTATTGGCGCCAATTTACTATCGGCCGATACTGCGGTGAATATAACTCCTGAAACAGTGAATATGCTGGAAAACCTGGGATTCGATTCGGCCGGGGAAGCCTACCTGCCTACCGAAATTTATAGCTGGGAAGCTGTTGGAGGAATCAAAGCGCTTATCATTTTGCTGGTGGGTGGATTCCTGATCGGATTCGGCGCACGCTATGCCGGAGGCTGTACCTCGGGTCACGCGATTTCCGGATTGAGCAACCTTCAGTTGCCTTCTTTGATCGCCGTGATTGGCTTTTTTATTGGCGGATTGGTGATGGTACACCTGTTATTTCCATTAATTTTTTAAATTCTGAATGATGAGATACTTTATATATTTTGCAATAGGATTGCTTTTTGGAGTGGTGATGTTTAAGTCTGAAGCGGCCTCCTGGTTCAGAATTTACGAAATGTTCCAGTTTCAATCCTTTCATATGTACGGGATTATTGGCTCTACCGTTTTAATTGGGATCCTTGGAGTACAATTAATCAAAAAGAAAAGCCTGAAAGATTTTTGGGGAGAGCGCATAAAATTTATTCCGAAAGATAAAAGCTTTAGCCGCTATATGTACGGCGGGATTATCTTTGGTTTAGGTTGGGCGCTTGCCGGGGCCTGCCCGGGACCTATCTTTACCTTAGTTGGCGCAGGATTTTATCCTATATTAATCGTATTTATCGGGGCGCTTTTAGGAACCTTTGTATATGGTTTGATGCGGGATAAACTGCCACATTAACAGCTACTCCGGGATTTATTCCCGGGGTTTTTCGGCTGCTGAAATATAAAAATTCGGAAGCGAAATTTGCCATCTTACCACTACCAGGCGAATGATGATCACTATAGAGGAGGTGGTTACATAGATAATATCGCGGGGAACATTAATTTCGTGCATAATTACAAAGACAAGTCCGCCAACAATGCAGGCGGTGGCATAGATTTCTTTTCTGAAAATCACAGGAATTTCATTACAAAGTATATCCCGAATCACCCCTCCAAAGGTACCGGTCATCGCCCCAATGGCGATACAGATTATTGGATCCAGCCCGGCCCGAATCCCAATCTCTACGCCCGTAATGGTGAAAATTCCCAGTCCTATAGTATCGAAAAGGAAAAGCGATTTTTTGAGATATATGATGTTGTTTCTAAAGATGATAGCCAGTATGGTGACCACACCTATAAGGTAAATATAAACCGTATTTTCCATCCAGGTCACCGGGGTGTTTCCTATGAGAGTATCCCGAAGGGTTCCCCCGCCAATGGCAGTAACGAATGCGATTATAAATATTCCGAAGAGATCAAGGCGACGATCCATAGCCGCCAGTGCCCCCGATATGGCAAAAGCCACGGTCCCCAGGATATCCAGAATGTTAAACAGGCTAAGTTCCATTAAAACAAAGGTATATATTTAGAGTTTAGCGAAGAATATTTCCAAAAGATTAAGCCTGAAATTTTAAAAATTGATACCTTCAAATTATTGACAAATAGTAAATGCCAATCAAAATTTAGGGAGTTTTTTAACTAAACTTCCTACTTTTACAAAATCAAAAAATCAACTACAATGAGCGACAACATAGAACGAATAAAATGCCTTATCATAGGTTCGGGTCCTGCAGGATATACTGCAGCGATTTATGCAGCCAGAGCCGATCTTAAACCCGTTATGTATACCGGGATGGAGCCTGGAGGCCAGCTTACCACTACTACCGAAGTAGATAACTTTCCCGGTTATCCCGATGGAGTTGATGGTCCCAAAATGATGATCGACCTTCAAAAACAGGCCGAGCGTTTTGGCACCGAAGTTCGAATGGGAATGGTTACTGAAGTAGAATTTAGCGATAAACCCGGCGGAATTCACCGGGCCTGTGTAGATAATGCTACCTGGGTAGAAGCCGAAACCGTAATTATCTCTACCGGGGCAACTGCAAAATACCTGGGACTGCCCAGCGAACAACGCCTTCGTGGAGGTGGGGTATCGGCCTGTGCGGTTTGTGACGGATTCTTCTATAAAGGCCAGGATGTAGCTATTGTTGGTGGGGGAGATACCGCTGCCGAAGAGGCTACCTATCTTGCCAATATTTGTAATAAGGTAACTATGTTAGTGAGAGGAGACCAGATGCGGGCTTCAAAAGCTATGCAGCATCGGGTGACCAGCACCAAAAATATTGACCTGAGATATAATACCGAAGTAGATGAGGTAATCGGGGAGCAGGTCGTGGAAGGTTTGAGGATGCTAAACAACCAGACAGGAGAAAAAGAAGAAATAGCAATCACCGGATTGTTTATCGCCATTGGGCACAAGCCCAATACCGATATTTTCAAAGGAAAACTGGATATGGATGATACCGGGTATCTCATTACCCAGGGTAAATCTACCAAAACCAATATTCCCGGGGTATTTGCCTCTGGAGATGTACAGGATAAAATCTACCGCCAGGCCGTAACCGCTGCCGGCACCGGTTGTATGGCAGCATTGGATGCTGAACGTTATTTAGCCGAGGTGGAAAGCGAAGAAGGAGAAGAGGTGAAAACCACCAAAAATGTGGAAGCTTAAATCTTTGGAATTATATTATATAACAAAGCTCCAGTTTTACGGCTGGAGCTTTTTATTTTTCAACTTATTACTAGCTTATATCCCCTAAATCTTTCAAATTTAAACTTTATTAGAAGGAAGAAACGTGATAAATATGTATATTTCATATGCAAAATTTTTAGGCTATGTTAACCAAAGCTACCTTAAAACAACAAATTGAAAGTTTACCAGAAGAGTTCTCTATAGATCAACTTGTGGAACGCCTTATTTTAATTGAAAAAATTGAAGAGGCTAAAAAACAATCGGATAATGATGAAGTTATTTCTGAAACTGAACTCTATAATGAAATTGAAAAATGGTTCAAATAAATTGGACCCTTCAAGCTAAATGCGATTTGCAGATTATTGCCGAATTTATCTCAAAAAGTTCAAAAAAATACGCTAAACTTCAAATCTACAGAATAACTCAGCGTACTTAGATTTTAAAATCTCAGCCTTTCTCTGGTAAGCTTGTTCAAGAAATTAGGAGAGAGGATATTAGAGAAATAATCGAAGGTAATTATCGAATAATTTATAAAATAATAAATTCTAAAAGGATTGATATTCTTACCATTCATCACTCAGCCAGAGATTTATCTAAAAGAAAGATTCAGGTTTAAATCTCGTTTTATTTTTCCCGATGATATTCGAAGATTGAATCCAGCTGCTTTTTAGAAAACTCCGGCCAGATTACTTTAAATTTCATTTAATTATATTTCGATAACAACTGAGAGGAAGTTTTAAATCTTTCATTTTTAAAATCATCTTCTGAAGCCTCTATACAGGGTTTTCAGTTATTGTTTTGGGTAGCTTAAAATATTTGCTTACACCTCATACTCCAGCCCAATCTTTTCTCTGATTTCATCGAGCAACTCGATAAGTTCCAGGCTTTTTTTCCAGCTCATTTCTGTGCTCTCAATGCGGCCCTGGCTAAGCATTTCCTGCACGTGTTGGGCCTCGAAATTGTAGCCATTTGTATTGACCTCGAATTCTTTTAACTCTTCCCCGTTTGGAGTTTGAATCCGAACACTGGAAGGTTCGTGAAACCTGGAATTGATATGAATGCTTGCCTTTTCTAATTGAATAAGCGCTGTGGTTGGAGTTTTTTCCAGAATACTGCTGCTTAGTTCGGCCTCGACCTTTCTGTCATATTTAAATAAGACCTGGCATTTTTCATCGACGCCTGTTTTTCCGATTTTTGCGGTAGCATTGATTTTATTTGGCTTGCCCAGTAAACTCAGGGCCATAAAAACAGGATAAATTCCAATATCTAAAAGACTTCCGCCGCCAAGATTTTTATTGAACAAACGCTTTTCAGCATCAAATGGAGCCGGAAATCCAAAGTCGGCTTTAAGATTTCGAATTTTGCCATATTTGCCGCTGTTTACCACTTGCTGCACATATTTAAAATGCGGCAGAAATTGCGTCCACATAGCCTCCATCAAAAAGCAGTTTTCAGCCTGGGCCGTTGCGATCATTTCGGCTACCTGCTCGCGATTCATTGCAAAGGGTTTCTCGCATAGCACGGCTTTTTTAAATTTTAAACAAAGCAGGCTTTGCCGGTGATGAAACACGTGGGGAGTCGCGATATATACGATGTCCAGGGCATCGTCCTGCAGCATTTGTTCATAGCTTCCAAAATATTTTTCAGCCTCATTAGTTTTCGCAAATTCCTGTGCTTTCTCTTTGCTGCGGCTGGCTACAGCATATAAATGAGCATTTTCTACATTTTTTAATCCTGTGGCGAATTTTCCGGCAATTTTTCCGGCACCAAGGATTCCCCAGTTGTATATTTTCTGCTTCATTTTAGTTCGTTTTTTGAATCTCCTTTTTTCTTCTGAAGAAATTAGTGAGAATTATAGAAAGTACCATCACCAAAACGCATCCGGTTAAATTTAACCAGAGGTAGGGCATCACATCCAGAAGATAGATTGCAATTATGATAATTTGTGTAAGTATGGCGGCAATGAAAACCGAATTGCTGCTCACCCAGCGAACAAAAAATGCCAGTAGGAAAATCCCCAGCACGTTCCCATAGAAAATGGAACCTATTATATTGACCAGCTGTATCAAATTATCAAACAAATTGGCCAAACTGGCAAAGGCAATGGCAATAAGTCCCCACATTAAAGTAAACCACTTGGAAGCCTTGAGAAAATGCACATCAGAGCGGTTTCCCCGAAGGTTGCGTTTGTAAAGGTCCATTGTTGTGGTAGAGGCCAGGGCGTTAAGTTCTGAGGCCGTAGAAGACATTGCAGCCGATAGGATCACCGCCAGCAAAAGGCCAATGAGGCCCCGGGGAAGATTATTCAGAATAAAATGGATGAAGACATAATCCTTATCGTTGCTTTCGGCATCCTTATGAGAGGCGTCGATGAGTTCCCGGGCGCGGGCCCTGGTTTCTTCTCCCGCCCGGTCCAGTTGGGTTATTTCAGCTTTTAGGGCTGTTTTTTCTTCGGAAGAAAGCTGGTCAAAGTCGGCAAAATTCAGGCTGGCTTCCTGCTTCTTTCCCTGGAGATCGTCATATTCCTGCATTAGGTTTTGATAATCTTCGGAATATTCTGAAGAAAGCACCGTTTGGGTAGCCGCCGGATTAAAATTCAGAGGAGCATTGTTAAACTGATAAAAAACGAAAACCATCACGCCTACCAGCAAAATAAAGAACTGTAAAGGCACTTTCAGCATTCCGTTCATAATCATTCCCATTTGACTTTCCCGCACCGAGCGACCGCTTAAATAGCGTTGTACCTGGCTTTGATCGGTTCCAAAATAGGAGAGAGCCAGGAAACTGCCGCCAATAATCCCGCTCCAGAAAGTATACCGATTTTCCAGATCCAGGGAGAAATTTAGAATTTCCATTTTCCCGCTGGCACCAGCAATCTCCAGCGCATTGCTGAAGTTGATATTTTCAGGTAGGTAGCTTATTATGATAAAGAAGGCCGCAATCATCCCCGTGAGTATCACTGCCATTTGTTGTTTGTGGGTCACACTTACCGCTTTGGTGCCACCCGAAACCGTATAAATAATTACTAATACCCCGATTAAAACGGTTAAACCGGTTAAATTCCATCCCAAAACAGCCGAAAGAATAATAGCCGGAGCAAAAATGGTAATTCCCGCTGCCAGCCCCCGCTGAATTAAAAACAGAATCGCCGTAAGTACCCTGGTTTTTCGGTCAAACCTGCTTTCCAGGTATTCGTAGGCGGTATAGACTTTAAGTCGGTGATAAATAGGAATAAATACCAGGCAAATAATCACCATTGCAATAGGCAGGCCAAAGTAGAATTGTACAAACCCCATTCCGTCGTGAAAAGCCTGGCCCGGGGTAGATAAAAATGTGATGGCACTGGCCTGGGTAGCCATAACCGATAGCCCTATAGTCCACCACTGCGCCGAATTTCCAGCTTTTATATAATCCTGAACATTCTTGCTGCCACGGGATTTATACACGCCGTAAATTACGATGAACGCAAGTGTAAGTCCCAGTACGAGCCAATCGGTAATATGCATTTATACAAAAGATTTCATAATGAGATAAAAAAGGACGATATAGATCGCATTGGCAAGCAGCACCCAGGTATAGGATTTTTTCCAGTGATATTTTTCGGGTTTTTCCTGCATTATTTTCCCAGCGATAAAAGGTTAGCAAACAGCCTGAAAGCTCCTGGTACCCCAGCCGGTAATTGTCTGAAAAAACTTAAACCTGTGTATACAAAATAACCCTTCCCGTAAGGAGCCACCAGTAAACTGCCGGTTTTTGGCTCTTCGCCGCTGTCGTGCATAGAAAGCAAGGCGGTGAAATCTTCGCTCCATTGTGAAGGGAAGTAGAGCCCACGTTCCTGTACCCAGTTTTCAAAATCGGTTTTTTCAATTTTGTTAGGTGAATTCAGGGCCGGATGTTCGGGTGCGAGAAAACTTACTTCGGAATCCTCTTCGGTAACTCTGTCGCGGGATAATTTGATTTCGTAAGGTGCTAAATTGCCGGTGAGCAAAGCCTGGCTGGTATTGTATTGTACTATAAGAGTTCCTCCATTTTTCACATAGTTGAAAAGTGCATTCTGGCGATATCTTAATTCTTCTATGGTGTTATAAGCCCTGATTCCAAGTACCACTGCATCAAAACGCCTGAGATTAACTTCAGAAATAGCAGCAGGATTTATTTTGCTTATTTTATATCCAATTGCTTCAAGACCTTGTGGCACCGCATCTCCGGCTCCGTCAATATAACCGATATTTTCTCCTTTTTTCTGAATTTCAACCCGGCTGGCTTTTATCGCGGCTGGTAAAACCAGATTTTGCAGCGGGATATGTTTATAGTCTATCTGCACCAGTTTTTCTGAAAAGGTTTTTTCTCCTATCCTGGCCTGGGGGGTGATTTCGGTTTGGTCCTGTTGTTTTGGGGGTTGAATTTCAAATTGAAGCCTGGTCGAACTTCCTTTTTGTGCAAGATTGAATGGAATACTGGCCGGACTAACTTTCCAGTTATCCTTTACATTAAGACTTAGTTCCCCTGAAACATTTGCTTTTCCAGCGCTAAGAGTTACCATAACTTTCTTTGCATCGATATTTGGGAAAATCATTACCTCTTCATCAAAACTCAGGGAAATTTCGGGGATAATTGTAAAGGGTCTATATGTTTCTCCAAAAACCGCATCTGTATATTTATAAATCACTGGGCGCTCAATTTCAAAGGGCTCACCCAAAATTTCCAGATTAAAAACAGCCCTGGTTTGCTGCGGGGTTTCAGGTAAACCTATTAGATCGGGATTTTCGACTTTGTAAAGACCGTTCTCAGGTTTATTTTGTAACCAGTAGGGCGAGGTGTAAGCTGCATTTTCCGGAATTTTAAGCGCGATACTTTGATTCCAGAGCTTATTATTTTCAAGAGCCTCATTTAACGAAATGCTTGAGTCATTTGGAAATAAGGCCACCTGCTTCAGGCTTACAGGAGATTCGCTTCGGTTTATGGCCTCCAGATTCACCTGAATCTCCTGCCCCGGAGTAGCCGAAATCTCCTTGGCTACCGCCTCAAGGAAAAGCCCCGAACAGGCTACGATTATCCGTTTTATCTGGTTGGTTTTTAATTCTTGCCAATGCGGGTCTTCAAGCTGCTGAATAAGCTTATAAGCTTCTACCAGGCCGGGTAAACTTGCTGAGGGATCTTTGAAATCGTATTCTTTTTCGACTTTAGTTAATATTTCTCCAATTTCAGCTCCTCCTTCAAGCCGACTCCAGGAGGTATCGATGCCTTCAAAAATATCGCCGCTTTGAGGCATATCTCCCTTTAGCAATTCCAGATATTCTGCAGCATCACCACGGGTACCAGTGCTTCCAAAACCCTGACTTTGATGCTGGCTTCGGCTTAAGGCTGCAATTTCAGGATTGGAAAGTCCCAGCAGCGGAAAGTATACTCCTGAATTTAATTCCAGCAAATTCGATTTATCGGCCTGTTCGAAGGCTTCCCGACTTCCGTAGAACCAATAAGAAGTATTAAAAAACAAACGTTTAGGTTGGAAGGTCTCAAATTGCTCCAATTGCCCGGGATATGCGTTAGTGTCACCGGCCAAATCAAAGGCTTCCATACTAAGTATGGCCGAAGAGGTATGATGCCCGTGAGTGCTTCCCGGCGTGCGATGGTCAAATCGGTTAATGATCACATCGGGCCTGAATTTTCGAATAGTTCTTACCACATCGCTTAAAACCTCTTCCCGGTTCCATTTTTTAAGAGTTTCTTCCGGAGTTTTGGAATAACCAAAATCGTTGGCCCGGGTAAAGAATTGTTCGCCCCCATCTATTTTTCTGGCCTGCAGCAGTTCCTGTGTTCTTATAAGCCCTAGATAAGCTCCTAATTCGGGCCCTATGAGGTTTTGACCTCCATCCCCGCGGGTTACAGACAGATACCCGGTGCGGGCGTGAATTTCGTTAGAGAGGTAAGAAATGAGCCGGGTGTTCTCATCGTCGGGATGGGCGGCGATATATAAGGCTGAACCCAAGAAATTCAGTTTTTGAATTTCATTATAAATCTGTGCTGCATTGATTTTTTCAGGATTTTGGGCTTTAGCATTCAGGCCCAAAATAATAAGGAAAACCAGGAATAGAATTTTGTGCATAGCAGCTGGGTTTCTTCAAATATAAAAACTTAATTGAGATTTGGTTTAAAGCGCATCTTTCCCTTCGTCGGGAATTCCTGTTTTATGAACTAAAGAAACCGCTTTCTGCAGAATTAAATTGTTGGGGTAGGTTACCAGTTCTCCTTCTAATGTTCTGAGGTGTAAATGAAAAGCCTTGATGTCTTCAATAACAGCTTCAATAGGATAGTCTTTATCGTGAATTTTAATGGTGTCGCCAATTTTATATGGAAAGCTAAAAAACAGGATAATGCCTGAAGTTATATTGCTAAGTATAGACCAGATTGCGAAGAGGGCAACCCCTATCACCGCAAAGACCGATGAAAAAATGAGTCCGATTTGATTTAGACCGAAATCCCAGGCAAAACTTAGTAGAAAAGCTGCGACCAGGATCATTAAAATATTGATGTATTTAAACATCAATTTTATACGGGTAAGATTAATCTCCTGTCGTTTGCCCACACGATGGGCAGCTTTCTTCAGTATAAACTGAATAATAAGCAATACGATGATGGTGATTAGGGTATAGGTAAGTTGGGTCTCGTATTTCAGTAAAAAATCGATCATAGCTAAAATTTACAAGGCTAAAGTTATGCATTAAAGAAATGCCCCGGCCAACTATTTTCTACCCAGATCCAGCAAATGATCATATACCAAATGCGTGGGTAGGCCTACCACATTCACATAACTCCCCTCAATACGGGTGATTCCAATAAGCCCAATCCACTCCTGGATGGCATAGCCCCCGGCTTTATCGAAAGGTTTATAATTGTCTACGTAATAATCTATTTCTCCGGCGGTTAGTTCCTTGAAATAAACTTTGGTTTTTTCATTAACAGTGCGCTGTTCTTTGGTGGTGGTAAAGCACACCGAAGTGATCACCTCGTGGGCGTGGCCCGAAAGGCTGTGCAGCATTTCTTTGGCTTCAGCTGCATTTGTAGGTTTTCCAAGGGCTTTGCCCTGGTGACAAACAATAGTATCGCTGGTGATAAGAATTTGATTTTCCTTGATTTCCTTCTGAAAGGCTTCGGCTTTTAATTCAGCGAGGTAATCTGTGATTTGTTCGTTTTCGAGATAATCGGGGCAAACCTCCTTTACCGGGCGTACGTCTATGGTGACAGGAATTTGAAGCTGTTCAAAAAACTTTTGACGCCTGGGTGAGCCAGAAGCAAGTATGATTTCCTTATCCTTTAGAAAGTCTTTCAGCATAATTTTAGTTTAAAATAAAAGGTAAAAAAGCGATGGATATTAATCCGAAAAATAAGATAATTTTCAGGATTAGGCTCAGGTGTTTATAGTCCTTTTTTCCTGAGGCCGCCCAAATTCGAACCATTACATAAAGTAGAGGTGCAATAAGCAACAACAAAACGTATAGCACCGCTACCAGGTTATGAAACAGGTAAGTGTACATATAATGCAGAATAAGCAGCAGCGGAATTAATGCCACAAAAAATATCAATTTATTATTGCGATCATTGCCTAAAATAACCGCCAGGGTTTTTCTGCCGGTGTTATGATCGCCCCGTACATCCTGTTGGTCTTTCACCATTTCCCGTAAAAGATTGATGAGAAAAGCAAAAATTGCATAATCCAGAAGTATGGAAAACAGCAGGGATTGTACCTGTTTGTTCTGCGCATTTATAGGCGGTAACAATTCAAATAAACCTACAAGTATTACCACGCCGCCTACAAAACAGCTCACCAGAATATTTCCCATTAGGGGAACCTGTTTCAGGTAAGCTGCGTACAGATATAAAACCGCAGAGCTAAACACGAAAATTCCTGAAAATACCGGGTAGCCTACCATATTGGCCAGGTAAAAGCCCAGGCCAACTCCAATAATATTCAAGGCGAAAAACCAGTTAAAGGCGGTATTTTCTGAAATATACTTTCCAACGATGAGTTTTTCGGGTTTATTAATGCGATCGGCTTCCTGGTCGTAGATGTCATTAATAATATAACCGGCTGCAGCCAGGCATAGATTGGCCAGAACCAAAAGGCTAAAGCCAAAGCCATTAAGCATGATACTGGCTCCAAAATTATGCAACAGGGCATATTTTATTAAAATCTGGGTAAGGGCTATGAAGAGAAGATTAGCGGGTCGAATGAGTTTAAGGAGGGCTGGCATAAATTTATTCTGAAACTATTTTTAATCCGATTATTGAAATTATGAGGCTGGTGAGAAAAAAGATTCGCCAAAAATGAGCCGGTTCTTTAAAAATGATAACTCCCAGTAAGGCAGTACCCACAGCACCGATTCCGGTCCAAACAGCGTAGGCTGTGCCTATAGGCAGCGTTTGGGTGGCTTTGTACAGAAGGCCCATACTCAGCGACAGGCAAACCAGAAAACCCAGCAGCCATAACTTTTCGGTATTGCCGCTGCTAAATTTGGCTTTGCCCAGGCAAAAGGCGAATCCTACTTCAAAAAGTCCGGCAAGAATGAGAATTAGCCAATTCATTCTTCAGAAGAGATCCATTTTCCCTGAACTTTCATCACCTGCTCGATCACATCGCGCACGCAGCCCTTCCCGCCTTTTTTATGGGAAATATATTTTGAGATGGCTTTTACCTCGGCTGCGGCATCCTGGGGGCAGCAGGGAAGACCCACATCCTGCATTACATAATAATCGGGGATATCGTCGCCCATATATAAGACTTCATCCCGGGAAATATTATAGATGTCGAGAAACTCATCTAATTGTTCCACCTTATCATCAACACCTAAATAAATATCGGTTAGGCCCAGGCCTCTTAAGCGGGAGCGCACGCCTTCATTTTTCCCTCCTGAAATTATGCATACCGTGTATCCTGCCTGCTGGGCGGCTTTCATCGCGTAACCGTCTTTCATATTCATTGTACGCAGCAACTCGCCCTGAGTGCTAATCTGAATGCTGCCGTCGGTTAAGACCCCGTCTACGTCGAAAACGAAACATTTAATCTGGTTGAGATATTCTTTATAGCTTTTTTCCATGAAATTCGATAATCGATTTTGTGAGTAGTTTATATATTTCATTTTTAGTGCCCCCGAGTTGGGAAAGGTGCGATTCTATGGTTTTTTGATCTCCTCGTAAAGCAGGGCCCGTTTGGGCTTCTCTGGGATTTAATTCTTCCAGTTTTGCAGTTGTTTCTGTAATTAGCGGTTTTAGGATTTCAAAAGGAAGCTGGTTTTCTTTACAAATTTCAGCTCCCAGGCTAAAGAGATGATTGCTGAAATTATTTACAAAAACGGCCGCGACATGAAGGCTTTTCCTTTGCTGCGAATCTACCTCATAAATTGGGGCCTGCAGGCTTATGGCCAGCTGTTTTAATTTGTCTAAATTTTTTTCTGAATTGCTTTCCAGGCAAACGGGAATTTTGCTGAAATCTACCGCTCTTGATCTCGAAAAAGTTTGAAGCGGATAGAAAACTCCATAATTTCTTAAATGCGCCAAAACTTTCATCTCTACCCCACCGGAAGTATGTACCACCAGTGCCTCTGAATTTTCAAAAAATCGGGCTGTTGCGCTAATGGCGTCATCTTTTAAAGCCAGGATATATATATCGGCATTGGCCAGGTCTTCGATTTTAGAACATACCTGAACTTTATTCTCAAAGGCTTTTAAACTCTCTGGCCTGTGGTTGTAAACCTGCTTCAGCTGCAGGTTGGGGGCCTTTAAAACTGCATCTACTAAATGGGTGGCCAGGTTACCCGCGCCTAAAATTACCAGCTGAATCATGCGGCTAAATTATTAAAAAAAACGCTGTCCTGAAATTCGGGAGATTGAAGTCCAAATTCCCCGGTTAACTGGTTTTAAATCCCTAAATTTGCAGCCGATTAAAGTTTATCTTCATGCAGAAAAAAATTGCCTCTGTTATCTTCTCCACCCGCATTATGGCGGTTCTTTTTATAGTTTTTGCCGTTTCTCTTGCCCTGGGAACCTTTATAGAAAATGAGTATAGTATTGAAACTGCCAGAGTTATGATCTATAACACCTGGTGGTTTGAAGGGATTATGCTCTTCTTTATGATCAATTTCCTCGGAAACATCAAGAGATATCAACTTCATAAAAGAGAAAAATGGTCTTCTTTGGTGATGCACCTTTCCTTTATTTTAATTCTGCTGGGCGCTTTTATTACCCGTTATATTAGTTATGAAGGGATGATGCCTATTCGGGAAGGGGAGACCACCAATGTATTTCTTTCAGAAAAAACCTATCTCACTACTTTTATAGACGGGGAGATTAATGGCGAACCCCGCCGAAGATTTCTTGAAGAGCCCGTGCTTTTTGCGGTAGAAACCGAAAACGATTATAGCCTAAATACCGATTATAACGGCCAGCCTGTTAAAGTTGAAGTCCTGGAGTTTCTGCACGGAGCAAAGGAAGATCTAGTTCCCAGCCTTGACGGGGAAAACTATTTAAAGATTGTAGAAGCAGGCGATGGCGATCGGCACGATCATTTTCTCAAAGAAGGCGAGGTAGAAAACATTCATAATGTGCTTTTCACGCTAAATAATCCTACTGAAGGTGCCATTAATATTGAATATGATGAAGCCTCGGGAGATTATACCATTACCTCTCCATTTGAGGGAGACTATATGCGTATGGCCGATCAGGCCCAGGGAGAGCTTTTTAAGGACAGTACTCAAAATTTGATGCTGAGATCGCTATACAATATCGGGAATATGCAATTTGTGATTCCTGAGCCTGTGGTGAAAGGGAAGTACGAAATTATTCAAACTCCGCAAAAAGCCGAAAATCAGCCCGATGGGTTGCGATTAAAAGTAACTTCTGAGGGGGAGAGCGAAGTAGTTAGCCTGCTTGGCGGCCAGGGGTTTGTGAATGAGCCGAAAAAAGTTAGCCTGGCCGGGCTCGATATTTATGTGAATTACGGGTCTAAGGAAATAGAACTTCCCTTCAGTATTAGATTGGAAGATTTCATCGCCGAAAGATATCCTGGAACCGAAAAAAGTTACTCATCTTTTAAAAGTGTGGTGGAAGTAGTGCAGGAAGACGAGGAAAACTTTCCTTACGAAATCTATATGAATCACGTTCTGGACCATAAGGGATACCGGTTTTTCCAGTCCAGTTTTCATCCCGATGAGAAAGGAACTGTGCTTTCGGTAAATCACGATTACTGGGGTACCTGGATCACTTATATTGGATACACGCTTTTATACATAGGACTTATGTGGCTGTTGTTTGCCAAAGGTTCCCGTTTTGGAAACTTAAAAGATATGCTTGAAAAGGTAAAAGACAAAAAGAAGAAATTGAGCACTGTAATCGCATTTTTGCTTATTTCTACTGCCGGTTTTGCTCAGGATACTCGCGACCACGAGCACATTCAAACCGCTCAGCGGCAAATAGACTCGATGATTCAGGCGAATGCTGTGGAGAAAAATCACGCAGCCGAATTCGGGAAACTGGTAATCCAGGATGCCGGGGGTAGGATGAAACCCGCTAATACCTATTCTTCTGAATTGCTTCGGAAGCTGAGTAAAAAGGATGAATATAAGGATATGAGCTCAGACCAGGTGCTCATCTCGATGACCGAAAACCCCGCGGTTTGGTATACAGTACCTCTAATCTATGTAAAACCAAAAAATGATAGCATCAGGCATTTGGTTAATGTTCCTGAAGATCAAAAATATCTTGCCCTAACCGATTTCTTTGATCAGGAAGGGAATTATATGCTGGCGCCTTACCTTGAAGAAGCTTATCAGGCCGGGGTGCCCAATCAGTTTCAGAAAGATTATATAGAAACCGATAAAAAGGTGAATTTGCTGTACCAGGCTTTGCAGGGAAAAATTTTACGAATTTTCCCCATTCCTGAACACGAAAACAATAAATGGGTTTCCTATCCCGAAGCTGCCGAAAGTGGTTTTAAGGGGATGGACTCTGTCTATACCCAGCAGGTGCTTCCGCTTTATATGAGCGCTTTGGAAGAGGCAAGAAAATCGGGAGATTATACCAAAGCCAATCAATTTTTGGAAAGTATAAAAGGCTTTCAGAAGAAATATGGTTCAGAAGTATTGCCTTCAAAAGAAAAAATTGAAGCCGAGATCGCTTACAATAAGTATGACATTTTCAGGAATTTATTCTGGATGTATATGCTTGCCGGGCTGTTTATGTTGATCGTGGTAATTCTGCAAATTTTCTATGATAACAAACCTATAAGGCTTATTATAAACGGAAGTATAGTGGTAATCGCTTTGCTATTTGCGCTTCACACTTTTGGGCTTATTGCCCGCTGGTATATCTCGGGTCACGCGCCCTGGAGTGATGCCTATGAATCTATGATTTATGTGGCCTGGGCGACTATGTTCTTCGGGTTGGCTTTTGGTCGTAAAAGTGATCTTACCATCGCCTCTACAGCCTTTGTAACTGCGATGATCCTTATGATTGCTCATTGGAACTGGATGGATCCGGCAATAGCGAATTTACAACCGGTTTTGGATTCTTACTGGTTAATGATACATGTTTCGGTAATTGTTGGAAGTTACGGCCCTTTTACGTTGGGAATGATTTTGGGTGTGGTAGCACTTATTTTAATGATACTTACCAATTCCAAGAACAAGAAAAAAATGGAATTGAACATCAAAGAAATCACTATTATTACTGAAATGGCGCTAACCGTTGGCCTGGTAATGCTAACTATAGGAAACTTCCTGGGAGGCCAATGGGCTAATGAAAGTTGGGGCCGTTACTGGGGTTGGGATCCAAAAGAGACCTGGGCGTTGATAAGTATTATGGTTTATGCCTTTGTAATTCATATGCGACTGGTACCCGGTTTAAGAAGCCGCTGGTTCTTTAATTTTATGGCGATTGTTGCTTTTGCGAGTATACTTATGACCTATTTTGGGGTGAATTTTTACCTTTCAGGCTTGCATTCTTACGCCAGTGGAGATAAGGTGATCACGCCGAGCTTTGTTTATTATTCCATCGCTGTGGTAGGAGTTTTAGGAGCAGTTTCCTACTGGAGGTTTCAGAAATATTATTCGAAGAAATAAGGTTTTTTCGATATTAAACATAAAAAAATCCTGCCCGGGAGCAGGATTTTTTTTATTTGCTGGTCTGAGCATATTATTTTAATCCTCCAACCATATCTTTTGGGTTCACCCATTCATCGAATTGCTCTTCGGTTACATAACCCAGGCGGGCTGCTTCCTGCTTTAGGGTAGTGCCATTTTTGTGAGCTTCGTTTGCGATCTCTGCTGCTTTGTAATAACCAATTTTGGTATTAAGGGCAGTTACCAGCATGAGCGAATTATTTAAATGCTCCTGAATTCTTGGAGTATTGGCTTCTATTCCACTGGCACAATTTTCTTCAAAGGAAACACAGGCGTCGCCAATTAATTGTGCACTTTGAAGCAAATTAGCTGCCATCACCGGTTTAAACACATTCAATTCGAATTGTCCCTGCATTCCACCCACGCTTAGAGCAACATCATTGCCCATTACCTGGGCGCAAACCATAGTTAAGGCCTCGCACTGGGTGGGGTTTACCTTTCCGGGCATAATGGAAGAACCGGGTTCATTGGCGGGAATATTGATCTCTCCGATCCCGCTTCGAGGTCCCGAGGCCAGCATTCTAATATCATTACTTATTTTATTTAGTGCCACCGCAGCCTGTTTTAAAGCGCCGTGTGTTTCTACAAAAGCATCGTGGGCAGCAAGGGCTTCAAATTTATTGGCAGCCGATATAAAGGGCATTTCGGTAAATTTCGCGATAAATTCGGCTACTCTTTTTGAGTATCCTTTAGGTGTGTTAAGACCTGTCCCGACCGCAGTTCCTCCCAGAGCCAATTCGGCAAGGTGTGGCAGGGTGTTTTCAAGCGCGTTGATTGCGTAGTCTAACTGAGCTACGTATCCGCTGAATTCCTGACCCAGGGTTAGGGGAGTGGCATCCATAAAGTGGGTGCGGCCAATTTTTACTACCTGCTTAAATTCTTCAGATTTTTTCTTTAAGGTATCTCTTAGTTTTCGGAGCCCCGGAAGCGTATTTTTAGTCACTTTTTGATAGGCCGCGATATGCATTCCGGTAGGGAAGGTATCGTTTGATGACTGAGATTTATTCACATCGTCGTTGGGAGAAAGCGTTTTTTCACCTTCTTCGCCCAGATTTTTACCTGCAAGTTGATGCGCACGGTTGGCGATTACCTCATTTACGTTCATATTACTCTGAGTACCGCTACCGGTTTGCCAGATCACCAGGGGAAATTGATCATCGTGTTTCCCGGCCAGGATCTCGTCGCAAACCTGTGCGATAAAATCCCGTTTTTCGACAGGTAAAACTCCGAGTTCGCAGTTGGTGTAAGCCGCAGCTTTTTTAAGGTATGCAAATCCGTAGATGATTTCCAGGGGCATAGTGGCCGGTGGGCCAATTTTGAAATTATTTCGGGAGCGTTCGGTTTGTGCCCCCCAGAGTTTATCGGCGGGGACCTTAACTTCTCCAATAGTATCCTTTTCTATTCTGTATTCCATAATTATAATATTGGTTGTGCTACAAATTTACAAGTTAGCGGCTTTTTTAAGCTCTAAAAAGCATTAAAATTTTAGGCTTTAAATACAATAAAACCAGCGGGAAAGCCCTTGATTGCGTAAATAAAGAAGAATTAATTGTGATAAGCCATCAAGACTTTATATCTTTGAAGCCTATTCAAAAATTTCTGGAAGTTATGTTCGAATTCGATCAATACCTCGGTTTTTTGGCTTTTCTTGGCATAGCCACTATAGGCTTCTGGCTAATGATTTTCCTAATGGCCTTTGTTCCTTACTGGATTGGCGGTTCTGTTGCCGAACTTATTAAAGAGAAGAAAGAAGAAAGGAAAAGAGCCAAAGAAGAAAAAGCATAAAAATAACCGTCCTGAAAGTAATTTTTGGACGGTTTTTTTATTCCTTAATTTTTATCATTAAACTAATCTTCGTTTGAAGTTAGTTCTGAAAAGTTATTTTAGTTCAATAAAAAATGGCTGCTCGTAAAGGCAGCCATTTTCTATTGGAATATATTTTTGGGTTATCCATCAAAACCCTCGTCATCCATATCGCCATCGCCGCCATTTCTTCTGCGACGATCCTGCTCACGTTTTTGCTGATTAAATCTATAGATCAACGAAACGGTAATTTGTCTAACTCTCCATTGAAATTCGCTTTCCCGGTTGAAAAATTCGGTATTGGTAAACGAATTTCTTTTTCTGGAATTTAAAAGGTCTCTTACGTTAAGTGATAGAGTGGCATTATCATTTAAAATATCCTTGCTCAATGCGAGGTCTATGCTGAAGATGCCTTCGGTTTTGGTTTGCGCATTTTCCTGAGGCCCGCGGTAAAAGGCGTTGGTTTGCCATTCTATTTTCGCCGGAAGGCTCACCTTAGAACTAAATCTACCAAAATAACTGGTATTTTTTGCACCATAATCTACCCCGTTAAACTCTCCTGAAGTATTGAACTGGAAAAAGTTGAAGCTACCATTTAACCTAAGCCATTTTGCAGGATTATAAAGCAAGCCTAATTCTGCACCAATGCGCTCGTTGGTAGAAAGGTTAATAGGTATGGTTCTTATAATGTCTATCCCATCGGTAGTTACCTGGCCGGTATTTTCTTCTACGCGCTCAAAACTATCGGTTTCATACTGATAATACACCGAGGTATTGAAAGTTAATTTGTCCCAGCGTTTTAAGTATCCCAAATCGTAGGCGCTGGCAAAAGCAGGTTGCAAGTTGGGGTTACCCTGCCAAACGTTGGTACGGCTGCTTCGTGATGGGAAGGGGTTAAGGAACCAGCCTCTGGGGCGGTTGATTCTTCGGTTATAGCCCAGGGTGATGTTTTCTCTTTCTCCTAATTCATAAATTAAATTCACCGTTGGAAATAAGCCCAGGTAATTATTGTCAAAATCGGTTTCTATAGGAAAGCCGAATTCTTCACGAAGCTCCTCCTGGCTAAGCATAGAATCGATATTACCTTTAAGCTGGGTATTTTCAAGCCTTAAGCCAAGTAGGAAAGAAAAATTTTCGCCAAATTTTGAGCCATATTGAGTGTAGAGTGCATTTACATTTTCAGTAAAGGTGAAAATATTGGTTAGAAAGGGGTCTACAATTTCTCCCCCTGTTCCAATCTCTTCAAATCTCAAGGTATAATCGGTTTCATCGGTTTCAAAAGTACCGCGGTAACCGGCTTCAAATTGAGACTCTTCTCCAAACGGCAAAACGTAATCGGCCTGGAAAAGGTAGTCCCTACTTTTTTCTTTGGCCGTCACCCGTTCGTAAGGAATAGGTTCAAAATTGGGACCGGCTATTATGGCCTCCTCTTCAATAAAAGTCCTCCCATTTTCACGACGGTTGTCAAACTGGAAATCGGCGGTAAGTTCGTGACCTTTATCATCGAATCTATTGATATAATTAAGAGCTACCTGGTAACGATTGTCATTTTCTCTTTGCTCTTCGGTTCTAAGAGTTTCTTCGGTTAAACTTCCCGAATTAAACCTGCGGCTTTCATTTTCGGTAAGATCGGCATCTTCTCCATACCGATAGAACAGGCTGGCGGTAAGAGAACTACTTTCGGTAAGAAAATATTCCATTCCTACATTGGCATTGTAGTTACGGTTTAAACGCTGGGTGTTTCGGTCTTCAAATATTCGGTCGAACTCAGGTTCGATGAGTTCTCCGTTCCGGTTAAATCTGTTGAGATATTCGGTGTCATTAAAACCTCTTTGTGGAGCATCGAAATATCTCCAACCCAGGTTAGAGAAAAGGTTGAAATTTTCGGTACGGTAGTTAAGGTTGGCTGAAACTCCATAATTATCGGGATGACCGGCATTTAGATTTAAAGAGCCATTAAATCCAAGGGTTTCCTGCTGGCGTAGGATGATATTTAAAATACCTGCGGTACCTTCAGCATCATAACGGGCAGAAGGAGAAGTAATCACTTCAACGCGTTCAATAGCTTCAGCGGGAAGCTGACTCAAAACATTAGTATCTCCAAACCCGGCCATAGCCGAAGGTTTTCCGTTGATTAAAATTCGAACATTTTCATTTCCGCGAAGGCTAATTCCGCCTTCCACATCAACAGAAACAGAAGGCACGTTATTAAGGGCGTCGCTAACGGTTCCTCCCGAGGTGGTGAGATCTTTTCCGATATTATAGATCTTTTTGTCCAGCCGCACATCTACCTCGGTAGTTTCTGCCCGAACCACCACTTCATCTAGACTGTCTGATGCTATTCCCAACCTTATAGTGCCTAAGTTTACATCGGCATTTACACTGCGGTTGTTGAAATTTTTCTTTTCGTAAGAGATGAATTCTACTATGATATTATAATTGCCCTCGGGAACTTCAACTTCAAAATTTCCTTCAGCATCGGTAACCGTCCCGGTGAGATCCTGGGGGTCGTTTGCATTTACCACAGAGATTGTGGCATATTCTAAAGGAACTTCAAGATCGTCGTCGATTACTTTTCCAGAAATGGTGTATGGGTTATTTTGAGCAAGCCCCGGGATACTGAAGGCTAAAAAAAACAAAAGCGCGGTTAGCGACAATAGATTTTTGGAGGTCATAGAAAATTTTATAGGTAGGACATCAAAAAACCCCAATGGTTTAAAGCCATTGGGGTTAATTTTGAGTTAAAACGCCAGAAAAATCTCAAATTCCTGTGAAACAGAAATTAAGCTTTTCGGGTCATTTTTTTATTGGTTTGAATATAGGCATCAAATTGCTCTTCGCTAAGGAATTCCCTAAGATCCCGGTGCTCCTCTTCACGAATAGCCTTAAGTTTGGTGATGATCCTATCATCGCTTAAGGCCGAATTGATGATCTCATTCTTTTTAATAGTATATTCTATAATGATATCTTCCAGTAAAAACATTTGTTCTTCGGTAAGTCCCAGTTCTTTTTTCCAGGTATAAGCTAATTCGTGAGCTATTTCCTGTAATTCTTTTCGGGTTTTTTTATCGGTATAGATTTGTGTGAGAACATATCCCGTAACCAGCAATCCTGCTAATCCTATAAGTGCTATGCTGTTTCTGGTCTTCATTTTTTACTAGCTTAAATTTATTAATTTATAAGATTTCCTTTATATCGGTTGGCGGTCGCCCAACTACCGCCTGTTTTTCGGTTTCAACTATGGGCCGTTCAATAAGTTTTGGATGTTTAACCATAATGCTAATTAACTCCTCTTCACTCAGATCTCTGTCCTTATAATTTTCTTTCCAGATTTTCTCGGTTTTTCTCACCAGTTGAATAGGACTGAAATTCAATTTGTGTAAAAGTTTGGAGAGTTCTTCCTCAGTTAAGGGGTCTTTTAGATATTCCCGTACCTTATAATCCCGGCCAGATTCCTGAACAATTTCCAGGCCTTCCCGTGACTTTCTGCAGCGTGTGTTATGGTATATCGTAATCATTTTTGAAAATTATTTTTTCCGATTTAAAATAAACAATATTCTTTAATATTAAAAACCATTATCAATCTTCATGCCGTTGGCCCATCATCATAAGATAAGCCTTTAAAAACTGGTCTATATCTCCATTCATCACAGCGTCTACATTCCCTGTTTCTTCGGCTGTTCGCACATCTTTTACCAGCTTATAGGGATGCATCACATAATTTCTGATCTGTGATCCCCATTCAATTTTCATCTTGGAGTCCTCGATTTCCCGGCGTTGTGCCTGTTGTTTCTGAAGCTCAATTTCATATAACTGGCTCTTAAGCAACTGCATAGCTTTGGTTTTATTCTCCAGTTGTGAGCGGGTTTCAGAATTTTCAATAACAATCCCGGTAGGGGCGTGGCGAAGGCGCACGGCTGTTTCTACCTTGTTCACATTTTGACCTCCGGCTCCTGAAGATCGCATAGTTTCCCAGGAAATTTCAGATGGATTTATGTCTATCTCGATGGTATCATCGGCCAAAGGATAAACGTATACTGAAGCAAAAGAGGTATGTCGCTTGGCATTACTATCAAATGGGGAAATTCGCACCAGGCGATGCACCCCGTTTTCACCTTTTAGCCATCCAAAAGCAAATTCGCCTTCAATTTCCAGGGTAACGGTTTTAATTCCTGCAACCTCCCCGGCCTGGTAGTTGAGCTCTTTGATTTTGTAGCCACGCTTTTCGGCCCACATCAAATACATACGCATAAGCATCTCTGCCCAGTCACAACTCTCGGTTCCACCGGCTCCGGCGGTGATTTGAAGCACGGCACTAAGGCTGTCACCTTCTTCAGAAAGCATATTTCTGAATTCCAGGTCTTCGATTAAACCTGTCGCATTTTTCTCTTTCTCCTCAACATCGGCCGCATCGGCTTCTCCCTCTTTGAAAAATTCGAATAATACCTCCAGGTCTTCTACCTGAGCTTCGGCATCGAAAAAATCCTGAACCCATTTCTTTTCGGCATTGAGTTCGCGCATAAGCAATTCGGCTTTTTGCGGATTTTCCCAAAAATCGGGGGCAAAGGTTTTTTCTTCCTGGTTGGTGATTTCTATTTGTTTGGCATCAATGTCAAAGATACCTCCTTAACGCACCAAGGCGCTCTCTGAGGTCTTTAACCCTTTCAATCGTGACCATTTTTATCTCAATTTTGAGCGTAAAAATAGAATTAAAGGGCCCTACAGGAAAGTATTTAACGATAATTTTATAGTTTTAGACCTCTGCAAAATTATTTCAATGAATCGACTGCTGCTTATTGTCTTGTTCTTCAGTATTTCACAATTTGGAAATGCACAATTCTTAGAGGAAAAAGAAGATTTAAAATCCTATGAAGGCTTTTTTGATTTTTACTATAATGAAGAGGAAGACGAAATCTACCTGGAAGTCGATAAACTCGATACCGAATTTTTATATACACATTTCCTGGCCAGTGGCGTAGGTTCTAATGATGTGGGCCTTGACCGCGGACAATTGGGTGGCGGCGTGGTTGTTAAATTCATAAAAGCCGGGAAAAAATTATTGCTGATTCAACCCAACCAGAAATACAGGGCAGAAACTGAAAATTCTGCTGAAAGAAAAAGCGTGGAGCAGGCCTTTGCCCAATCGGTGCTCTTTGGCTTTGAGATCAAGGAGGAAAAAGACGGAGCACAAATAATAGATTTTACACCTTTCTTAATTGAGGATGCGCACGGAGTAGCCGAGAAATTAAAGAAAGGGGAGTATGGCACTTATAAATTAGACAAAAGCAAAAGCGCCCTTAGCCTGGAGCGCACCAAAGCTTTTCCTGAAAATGTAGAATTTGAGGCCCTACTCACTTTTGAGGGCGAAGCCAAAGGAAGAACCTTGCAAAGTGTAGTTCCCAATACCAAAAATATAAGTGTGGTGCAGCATCACTCATTTGTAAAACTTCCCGACGATGCCTATAAAAGAAGAATTTTTGATCCCCGAAGCGGTGCGATTCACATTTCTTACCTGGATTATGCCAGCCCGGTTTTTGAACCTATAGAGAAGCGTTTCGCCATTAGGCATCGGCTAGAAAAGAAGAATCCCGGGGCAGAAAAAAGCGAGGCAGTAGAACCCATTATTTATTATTTAGATCCCGGAACTCCCGAGCCGGTAAGATCAGCCTTACTTGATGGGGCGAAGTGGTGGAATGAAGCTTTTGAGGAAATTGGCTATAAGGATGCTTTCCAGGTAAAAATGCTGCCCGAAGATGCCGACCCGTTAGATGTGCGGTATAACGTAATTCAATGGGTACACCGGTCGACCCGCGGGTGGAGTTATGGAGCCAGCGTGGTAGATCCCCGAACAGGAGAAATTATTAAAGGTCACGTGAGCCTTGGAAGCTTACGTATTCGTCAGGATTTTATGATAGCCCAGGCCTTGATGAACAGGCCTTTTGCTGAAGATGATAAGAACCATGAAAAAATGATGGAGATGGCTTTGGCCAGGATTCGTCAACTTTCAGCACACGAAATTGGGCATACCATTGGTTTTGCTCATAATTTTGCGGCCAGCCCCTCGGGCAGGAGTTCGGTTATGGATTATCCGCACCCGCAATTCAGCATAAAAAATGGAGAAATAGATTTTAGTGATGCCTACGCTACCGGAATGGGCGAGTGGGATAAATTTACAGTGAAATATTCCTACGCCGATATTCCTGGAAATACTTCGGAAAGAGATTTTTTGAATTCTGTTTTGACTGAAGCTCACGAAAAAGGTTTGCAGTTTATCTCAGATACCGATGCCCGGGCGCAGGGCGGCGCTCACGTAAAAGCTCACTTATGGGATAATGGAGAAGATGCCTTGAAGGAATTGGAAGAGGTTTTAAAAATTAGAAATAAGGCCATTGAGAATTTTTCTGAAGAAAATATTCGCACAAACGAAGCCTACTCGGTTCTTGAAGATGTTTTTGTGCCGCTTTATTTTTTCCATAGGTATCAAACCGAAGCGGCTGTAAAACTGATAGGTGGGATGGATTATAATTACGCAGTAAAAGGCGGAAATGAAAAAATTTGGGAAAACCTCGATCCCAAAACTCAGAAACGTGCTTTAGACGGAATTCTAAAAACTCTGGATGCCGAAGTTCTGGCTATTCCAGAATCTAAATTGAAGCTTTTTCCGCCTCGGGCATTTGGCTTTAGCCGAAGCAGGGAATCTTTTAAAAGCAATACGGGTGTAGCTTTCGATGCTTTGGGAGCGCCTGCTACAGCTGCAAAGATGAGCCTTGAACTTCTATTGCATCCCGAACGGGCCGCCAGGCTCGTTCAGCAAAAGGCTACCGATAAGAAACAGCCGGGCCTGGATGATGTTCTTAAAGAGCTGATTTCAAATACTATAAGACTATCCCATCGCGATAATTATCTCAATGCAGTGCAGGAGGTGGTAAATTATGCAGTTTTTGAGCAGATGCTTTCACTGGCAGCCAATAAAAAAGCCACTCCACAGGTTCGAGCCCTTACAAATGCCGAAATTGATAATCTGGAAGGCTGGCTTTCGGGTCGCGCATCGGCTTTGCACAAACTAATGCTGCGCGAGATCAAACAATTCAGAGAAAATCCTGAAGATTTTAAAATTGAAAGCATAACACCTAAAATCCCCGACGGGAGTCCTATTGGGAGTTTTAGTGAAAGATTAGAATAAATAGATTTCCGCCGGAGTTTATCCCGATTTTGGGAGGGGCAGAAATGAAAGGATATTAGAATAATAAATAAGATTTCCGTCTTCACGGAAATGACAAAGTTTTTTTATGAAAGAAATAGATTTAAGAAGCGATACGGTTACCAAACCCACCAGCGGAATGTTGCAGGCAATTATGAGCGCTGAAGTAGGCGATGATGTGTATAAAGAAGACCCCACGGTTAACGCTCTGGAAGAAAAACTGGCCTCTATGTTTGGAATGGACGAAGCCCTGTTTTTTCCAACCGGAACTATGGCTAACCAGGCCGCTATAAAATTACATACCCGCCCGGCCGAGCAATTGATTTGTGATAAATGGGCCCATATTTATAATTATGAAGGTGGTGGTGTTTCCTTTAATAGCGGGGTTTCCTGTAAATTAATAGATGGCAGCCGCGGAATGATTACCGCCACCCAGGTGGAGGCCAATATCAATGCCCCCGATTTTTATCATAGTCCGTTAACTTCTTTGGTTAGCCTTGAAAATACCACGAATAAAGGTGGGGGAGCCTGTTATGATTTTGAGGAAATCAAGGCGATTAGAAAGGTTTGTGATGCACATGGCCTTGGGCTGCATTTGGATGGCGCAAGATTATTCAATGCACTGGTCGCAAAAAATGAAGATACTAAAGCCTACGGAAAGATATTCGATACGATTTCGGTGTGTTTATCTAAAGGTTTGGGTACCCCTATGGGTTCGGTTTTAATCGGTAAAAAAGAACTGATGAAAGGTGCAATGAGAGTTCGTAAAGTTCTTGGAGGCGGTATGCGCCAAATGGGCTTTATGGCTGCGGCAGGAATTTATGCGCTTGATAATCATATAGACAGATTATCTGAAGATCATAAAAGAGCCAGGGAGATCGCACAAAAACTTCAGCAGCAATCATATATTGGCGAAGTAGAAGAGGTGGAAACCAATATCATAATCTTCTACCTTAAAAATGCTGAAGATGAAAAAGCCCTGATGGACCAACTCCAGAAAGAAAATATAAGAATAAGCAATATGGGGGAAGGGAAATTACGAATAGTAACCCATCTGGACTATACAGAAGAAATGCATCAAAAATTCCTGGAATTTTTAGGCCAGATAAATCTTTAAAAAATAACCCCTGCCGTTAAGACAGGGGTTATTTTTTATTTAAACATATCCAATCCCGGGATATCGGGCATTCCGTCTTTGGCTACGGCGGCGAGCTCGGCTTCGTTCATTTCAGAAGCTCTGGCAATGGCTTTGTTAAGGGTAAGCACCAGGTAATCTTCTAATTGCTCTTTGTCTTCAAGCAAAGTATCATCTATATTGATATTTTTTATTTCCCGGGCGGCGGTGATTTCTACCCTTAGCAGGCCGTCTTGCGATTTCTCCTCAATACTTACAGTTTTTAAGCGCTCTTTTGTGGCTTCAACTTTCTCCTGGGTTTCCTTGATTTTATTCATCATACCCATCATATCTCCAAACATACTTTTCGGTTTTAAATTTCCAACAAACAAATTTACTAAATTACCGCTTCAATGAGATAGATATGAAATTACATTTATTATGTTTTTTGTTATTAAACTTTACCTTTGCGCTCGCTCAAAATAATTCTGAATTGAAAAAAGAAATCATACCTCCAATTGCCAAGAAAATCCCTAAGATCCTCGATTTTCACGGGGACCAGCGCCGGGATGATTATTACTGGATGAATAACCGGGAAAACCCCGAGGTTATCGAATATCTGGAAGCCGAAAATAAGTACAATGAGCAAATGACTGCTCATACAAAAGATTTTCAGCAGAAATTATTCGAAGAAATGAAATCCCGAATTAAGGAGGATGATGAATCGGTGCCGTACAAGTTGAATAATTACTGGTATATTACCCGTTTCGAAACCGGAAAGGATTACCCCATATATTCCCGCAAAAAAGAAAGTCTCGAAGCAGAGGAAGAGGTAATGTTTGATGTCAATCAAATGGCCGAAGGTTTTGAATATTATAGTTTAGGCGGGCTTAATGTGAGTCCCGACAATAAACTGGTTGCTTTTGGAGTAGACACCTTGAGTCGAAGAAAATATACGATTCAGATTAAAAACCTGGAAACCGGCGAAATTTATCAGGATAAAATTGAAAATACCACCGGCGGCTCTACCTGGGCAGCAGATAATAAAACGCTTTTTTACACTAAAAAGGATGAACAAACTTTAAGATCTTACCGGGTTTATAAACATATTCTGGGTACCAATCCCGAAGATGATCAATTGGTGTTTGAAGAAGAGGATGAAACTTTTAATACTTATGTATATAAGTCTAAATCGAGAGAATATATAATTATTGGTTCGCATAGTACTTTAACCACCGAATATCGCATCCTGAGAGCCGATGATCCCGAAGGGAAATTCAGGGTTTTCCAGCCGAGACTAAGGGGGCTTGAATATAGCATTTCGCATTTTGGAGATCATTTTTACGTATTGACAAATCTGGATGGGGCTACCAATTTTAAATTGATGAAAACCCCGGTTGATCAAACCGAAAAGGAGCATTGGGTAGATCTTATCCCTCACCGCGATGACTATATGCTTGAAGACATCGATATTTTCAAGGATTACCTGGTAGTAAGCGAACGGCATAACGGCTTAAACCTGCTTAGAATAATTCGTTGGGAAGATGATTCAGAATATTATTTGCCTTTCGATAATGAGACCTACACGGCTTATTCTTCCATAAACCCTGCTTTCGATACCAAAATTCTGCGCTATACCTATAACAGTCTAACCACGCCTACCCAGGTGGTAGATTTTAATATGGAAACCAAAGAGAAAACGGTATTAAAAGAGCAGGAAGTTCTTGGAGGAAACTTTGATAAAAACAACTATGAATCCCGCAGAATCTGGGCAGTCGCCGAAGATGGTACTCAAATCCCGGTGACTATGGTATATAGAAAAGGTCTTGAATTAAACGGGCAGAATCCCGTTTTGCAATATGCCTATGGCTCTTACGGCTCTACCATAGACCCTTATTTTTCTTCAGTAAGATTAAGCTTGCTCGATCGCGGGTTTATTTACGCCATAGCCCATATTCGTGGAGGAGAATACCTGGGAAGAAGCTGGTATGAGGATGGGAAACTTTTCAAAAAGAAGAACACCTTTACCGATTTTATCGACGTAAGCAAACACCTAATTTCTGAAAATTACACCTCTCCACAGCATTTGTATGCGATGGGAGGTTCGGCCGGGGGGCTTTTGATGGGTGCCGTGGTAAATATGGCCCCCGAGCTTTATAACGGGGTAATTGCCGCTGTGCCTTTTGTAGATGTGGTAACCACTATGTTAGATGATAGTATACCACTTACCACCGGGGAGTACGATGAATGGGGGAATCCTAATGATAAGGATTATTATGAATATATGAAATCCTATTCTCCCTATGATAATGTAAAGGCTCAAACTTATCCGAATATGCTGGTGACTACGGGCTTACACGATTCGCAGGTGCAGTACTGGGAACCCGCAAAATGGGTGGCACGTCTTAGAGAGTTAAAAACCGATAATAATATTTTGCTTTTCCACACCAATATGGATGCCGGTCACGGAGGGGCTTCAGGAAGGTTTGAAGCCTTAAAAGAAGTTGCCGAAGAATATGCCTTTTTACTGGATTTGGAGGGAATCACCCATTAATTCAAAAATTTGCCTTAAATTTGACCGGTTTTGCAATCATGATTTTTTCAAAAAGTGAAGCCTGAAAAAATCAAGAACCTAATTTTGTAAAGAACTTCATTTATGAAAGAAGAATTGCAGGTGTATGATAACGTGTTACAATTAATTGGGAATACGCCCCTCATACAGCTTAACAAAATAACCCAGGGTTTTAAAGGAAACTACTTTGCAAAGGTAGAAGCTTTTAATCCCGGGCACTCCACTAAGGACAGAATCGCACTCTACATCATTGAAGAAGCCGAAAGGAAAGGAATTCTTAAACCCGGCGATACTATTATAGAAACTACTTCTGGTAATACCGGGTTTAGTATAGCTATGGTGAGTATTATTAAGGGTTATGAATGCATCCTGGCGGTGAGTTCAAAATCTTCAAACGATAAAATCGATATGCTGAAGACAATGGGAGCCAAGGTTTATGTGTGCCCCGCACATGTAGCTGCCGATGATCCCAGGTCTTATTATCAGGTTGCAAAAAGATTGCACCAGGAAATTAAAGGCTCGGTCTACATCAACCAGTATTTTAATGAGCTGAATATGGATGCTCATTTTAATTCTACCGGTCCTGAAATCTGGAAACAAACCGAAGGTAAAATCACCCACCTGGTAGCCTGTAGTGGTACCGGAGGTACGATTTCGGGAACAGCAAGATTTTTAAAACAACAAAACCCCGATATTCGGGTGATTGGAATCGATGCCTATGGCTCGGTGCTTAAAAAATATCACGAAACCCGTGAATTCGATGAAGCTGAAATTTATCCGTACCGTATTGAAGGATTGGGTAAAAACCTTATTCCATCGGCTACCGATTTCGATATGATCGATAAATTCGTAAAGGTAAGCGATGAAGAAAGCGCGCATACCGCACGAGAACTGGCAAAATCCGAAGGTTTATTTGTGGGTTACACCAGCGGTGCGGCTACCCAGGGACTTAAACAACTGGCCGAAGAAGGAGAATTTAAGCAGGATAGCCACGTAGTGGTGATCTTTCCCGATCACGGTTCCCGATATATGAGTAAGGTATACAGCGACAAATGGATGACCGATCAGGGCTTTTTTGACACTAAAAATGAACTGGAGTCACAGGGAATAGAAATAATTCGATAAATGCTTCAGAAGAAATAATATAACAGGCATCCTTCTTTTGCAGGATGCCTTTCTTTTTTATAGATTTCAGGCTGGGAAAATAAGCTTGTACAATTGAGCCATTTTTAAGTATTTTTGCGGCTCGTAAAAAAATATCAATGAGAGATTTATTTGACAAGATATACAAGGATAAAGGACCTTTAGGAAAGTGGGCAGAGCAGGCAGAAGGATATTTCGTATTTCCTAAACTCGAGGGGCCAATTTCCAACCGTATGAAATTTCGCGGAAAAGATGTGATTACCTGGAGTATAAACGATTACCTGGGGCTGGCGAACCATCCAGAGGTAAGAAAAGTTGATGCTGAAGCAGGTGCTAAATACGGTTCGGCTTATCCTATGGGAGCCCGAATGATGAGTGGTCATACCGATATGCACGAGAAACTTCAGGATGAACTGGCCTCATTTGTGAAAAAAGAAGCTGCTTATCTTTTAAATTTCGGGTACCAGGGAATGGTTTCAACCATTGATGCACTGGTTTCAAAAGCCGATGTGATTGTATATGATGTCGATGCTCACGCCTGTATAATCGATGGAGTTAGACTTCACCTGGGGCAACGCTTTACCTATAAGCATAACGATATGGAAAGTATCGAGAAGAACCTGCAGAGAGCAACCAAAATCGCCGAGCAAACCGGAGGTGGAATTTTGCTTATTTCTGAAGGTGTTTTCGGAATGCGTGGTGAGCAGGGAAAACTTAAAGAAATCGTTGAGCTTAAGAAAAAATATAATTTCCGCCTGTTTGTAGATGATGCTCACGGCTTTGGAACTCTTGGAAAAACAGGAGCAGGAGCTGGTGAGGAGCAGGGAGTGCAGGATGAAATAGATGTATACTTCGCGACTTTCGCCAAGGCTATGGCAAGTACCGGAGCTTTCATCGCTGCCGATAAAGAAATTATCGATTATCTGAAATATAATTTGCGTTCGCAAATGTTTGCCAAATCGCTACAAATGCAACTGGTAGAAGGAGCATTAAAGCGTTTGGATATGTTGCGTACTATGCCTGAGCTTAAAAACAAGCTCTGGGAAAATGTAAATGCACTGCAAAACGGATTAAAAGATCGCGGATTTGATATTGGAACCACTCAAAGCTGTGTAACCCCGGTTTACTTAAAAGGAAGTATTCCTGAAGCGATGGCTCTGGTAAAAGACCTTAGAGAAAACCACGGAATTTTCTGTTCAATTGTGGTGTATCCTGTAATTCCTAAAGGCTTAATCTTATTGAGGTTAATCCCAACAGCTACTCACACGCTTGAAGACGTCCAGGAAACCCTGGAGGCTTTCTCTGCGATTCGTGAGCGTTTGGAGAATGGTACTTATAAACGCCTTTCAGCTGCGGTTACCGCTGCGATGAAAGAATAATTATTTCAATACAAATTAAAAAGGGTCGAAATTTTCGACCCTTTTTTTATACTGTTCTTTAAAAATCATTCTGATAATTTCGCTGCCTGTTAGACCTTTCCTGCCTTTCAATTCCGTCCAGGGATTCGCCTGAAATATCATCATCTTTATGAAAATCCAGCCTGTAGGAAACTCCCGCAGCTACCTGCCATCGGGAAGGAGTGTCTTTGAAGTTCACCAGGCCAGAGACATCCACCTGAAAGTTTTTGCCGAATAGATAGGCTGCACCTCCCCTTAAAATATCGTCGGCATAAAAGTCACTAATAGTCCCCTGGTATTCTCCGAAAATGGCAAATTTCGGGTTAAAGGCGTGGGTTAGGGTTACGATGGCTGCATAGGTATCATATTCTTCGGTAAATTTATCGGCTATGAAATTGGCGATTAAAACCCAGCGACCCCAGTTGTTTTGAGTGATTATAGCTGCTTTTGGGGAAATAACCGACTCGCTCTCTGGCACCAACGGATTTTCCCAAAAATTCAGATTGGCACCACCATAAATGGCAACAGCCGGGATTAATTTTTTCCATTTAAACTTTTGGTTCGCTTTCCAGCTGTATAAATTCACTTCGTCTTCGGGCAGGCTCTTCGCCGGATCGAAAAGCAGAAATTTGGCGCCAAAGGTAGATTGAGGGAAATTTCGGGTGTTGTATTCAGTATCAGTGTTTCCTACCAAATACCGTGTAGTTTGATCCTGGAAACTTCCGAAGAAATTCAACTCCAGAATTTCGGTTAAAAAACCAACCCTAAGGCCGTATTGCGTGCCCAGGATATCGGTTTCGTTTTCAAATAAACGATGCTCGTCTTTTCCCATATAAGCTCCCGCTTCGAGTTGGTAAACTCCGGGGCCAACAGCAAAAGCCCCCTGGGATTCACCCGGGCGGTTGGAGTTGATGGTTTCGGTATATTGACTATGTGCCGGCAAGATGGCGGCTATAACAAGAAGGCTGAATAATAGTGATATTTTTTGGATCATTAGATTCTGGGTTATACTCAAAGATATAAGATTTATTAATTTTTTAGGAGCCGCCCGGGGCGTTTCTGCCGGCTTATTTTTATTTTTGCAAAAAGCAATTCAATGTTGACAGCATCTTTTTCCGGAGTACTGAAAACGATTCTTATTATCCTGTTAGTATACTTCGGTTTCAAAATACTTATTCGCTGGTTTGGCCCATTAATTCTGAAATGGTTCTTGAAAAAGGCCGGGAAACAATTTCAAAGCCAGTTTGACCAGTTTCAGCAACAAAGTCGTGGCCGAAGCTCTCAACCCGAAGGAAAGGTGAGCATCGATAAAAAACCGAAGAACAACCGAAGAGGGAACAAAAAGGTAGGTGAATATATCGATTACGAAGAAATTGATTAATTTCGGCTGTAATAAAATTCCTATTTAATGGCTAATTTCAGGCAGTTCATCCCGCATCTTCTTGTATTGTTGGGATTTGTGATCATTTCCTTAATTTATTTTCATCCGGTGCTTCAGGGAAAAACAATTTTCCAAAGCGATATTGCACAGTATACCGGGATGGCCAAGGAGCAAAATGATTACCGGGCCCAAACCGGGCAGGAATCCTACTGGACCGATGCTGCTTTTGGAGGTATGCCTACCTATCAGCTAGGAGCTTATTATCCGCATAATTATATCAAAAAACTCGATTCGGCTTTACGGTTTTTACCACGTCCTGCCGATTATTTATTTCTCTATTTCATAGGTTTTTACATCCTGATGCTTAGTCTGCGATTAGACTATCGCCTGGCCTTTTTAGGAGCTTTAGCTTTTGGGTTTTCAACTTATCTTATCATTATTCTCGGGGTGGGGCATAATGCCAAGGCCCACGCCATCGCCTATATGCCTATGGTGCTGGCCGGTATTATTCTATGCTTTCGACAAAAATTCCTTTTTGGATTCCTTCTCCTGGCGGTAGCGATGGCCCTTGAAATTGGTGCCAATCACTTTCAAATGACCTATTATTTGTTGTTACTGGTGGTGGTCCTGGGAATTGCGTATTTGATCGATGCTTTTAGGAAAAATAAAATTCCGCAGTATTTCAAGGCTCTGGGAGTAATGGTTTTGGCTGTGGTGTTGGCCGTAGGTGCCAACGCAACCAATCTATTGGCCACCCAGGAATATGCTGAATTTAGCACCCGTGGGAAATCTGAACTAAATATTAACCCAGATGGTTCGCCTAAAACCGGCTCGGGGCTGGATTATGCCTATATCACAGAATACAGCTACGGAATTAAAGAAACATTTAATCTCTTTATCCCGAGGTTTATGGGTGGCTCTAATGCCGAAAATCTCGGTACAGACGCCCATATTTACGATACGATAATACAACTGGGAGCTTCCCCTCAACAGGCCGCCGAATTTTCAAAAAATGCACCTACATACTGGGGAGATCAGCCCATAGTTGCCGCACCGGCGTATATTGGAGCCAGCATTATCTTTTTCTTTGTCTTTGCTCTTTTTCTGGTGCGCGGCCGTTTGAAATGGTGGGTTGTAGGAGGAAGTTTACTTGCCCTTACTCTATCCTGGGGTAAAAACTTCGATTTTCTTACACGGTTCTTTGTAGACTTTGTGCCTTTGTACGATAAATTCAGAGCGGTCTCTTCAATCCAGGTTATTTTGGAGTTGGTGGTACCACTTATGGCTCTGGTTGGGATTGCAAAGCTGTTTTCGGCGAAGTTTTCTTCAGAAGAAAAGATTAAGGCTTTAAAATCTTCAGGAATTATCACGGGAGGGCTGGCCCTGGCATTTTTACTGTTTAAGTCGGTATTATTTGATTTTAGCGGTGCAGGCGATGCCGGGTTGAGAGAGCAACTTGGAATGGATTTTATGCGGGCTTTAAAAGAAGACCGCAAAGCTATCTTTACTGCCGATGCTATAAGAAGCTTCGTACTGGTAGCTCTTTGCTTTGGTCTTGGGTGGTTCTATTTAAAAGGCAAACTCAAACAAAACGCTTTTTTGGTGATTTTTGGGATCTTGCTCCTGTTCGATTTAGTAGGAGTAGCCAAACGCTATGTTAATGCCGACGATTTTGTGCAGGCAAGACAAATGGAAGAACCTTTCAGAATTCGGGAAGCCGACAGGCAGATTCTTCAGGATGAAAGTCGCTATAGGGTTTTTGATGTTTCGGTAAGTCCTTTCAATACGGGGCAAACCTCTTACTGGCATCACTCCATTGGAGGTTATCACGCCGCAAAACCGGGCAGAATGCAGGATTTATATGATTTCTATATCTCCAACAACGATATGGAGATCCTCAATATGCTCAATGCGAAATATTTTATAATTCCTACTGAAGAAGGAACTGTAGCCCAGCAAAATCCTGAGGCTTTTGGCAATGCCTGGGCGGTATCGAATATCGAATGGGTGAGCAGCGCCGATGAGGAAATTCTGAAGCTTGAAGAAGTAGATCTAAAGACCACGGCGGTAATAAATGAAAGCTTTAAGGCAGAGGTAAATCAGGAGTTTGCGGCTAAGGGCACAGCCCAGGTGGAGTTGATTTCCCAGCAACCCAATGAATTAATCTATGAAATTTCTGCGGAAGAGGATGACCTTGTTGTATTTTCAGAAATGTACTATCAGCCGGGCTGGCAGGCTTATTTAAACGGGCAGGAAGTGCCGCATTTCAGGGCTAATTATTTGCTTAGGGCGATGAATATTCCGGCAGGAGAACATCAACTCGAATTTCGATTTGAGCCGCAGGTTATCAAAACCGGAAGCAGTATTGCATTGGGCAGCACCATTCTTCTGGCCTTGATTTTAATCGGTGGACTGGTATATAAGCTTAAGGAAGAAAAGCGAAAGGAAGTTAAAGAGACTTCTAAATAGGTTTAGATGAAAAAAGTCCTCATTATATGTTATTACTGGCCCCCGGCCGGAGGACCCGGGGTGCAGCGCTGGCTCAAATTTGTGAAATACCTCAGGGAATTCGATATTGAGCCGGTTGTTTATGTGCCCGAGAATGCCCATTATCCCTTAATCGATAAATCTTCTGAAAGCGAAATTCCGAAGGGAATAAAGGTTATTAAAAAAAACATTTTTGAACCCTATGCATTTGCTTCTTTGCTTTCGGGCTCTCAAACCAAAACTATAAGCACCGGGATTATTGAAGATGAAGCCAAACAGGGATTTCTGCAGAAATTAATGCTCTACATTAGAGGGAATTTCTTTATTCCCGATGCCCGTAAATTTTGGATAAAGCCATCGGTAAAATTTCTATCAGATTTTCTGAAGGAAGAAAATATCGACACAGTTATAACTACAGGGCCTCCTCATAGTGTTCATCTTATAGGCTTTAAGTTAAAGGAAAAGTTTAATGTTAATTGGCTGGCCGATTTTCGCGACCCCTGGACCAATATTGGTTATCATTCCAAATTAAAGCTTACTGAAAAATCTAAATCGAAGCATCTGGAACTGGAAAGAAAGATTCTTGAAGCTGCTAATGAAATTATTGTGACCAGTTATACCACCCGGGAAGAATTCAGCAAAAAAACTTCCAAACCTGTGCATTTAATCACCAATGGGTTTGATGATGAAAAGATTGGAGAAGTACAGCCCTCTGAAGATTTTTTAATAAGTCACGTAGGCTCCTTGCTTTCAGGAAGAAACCCTGAAAATCTCTGGCGAAGTTTGGGAGATTTGGTGAAAGAAAATAAAGATTTTCGGGATCATTTAAAGTTGGAAATCACCGGGGCTATCAGTTCGCAGGTGAAACATAGCATCCTGGCTGCTGGTTTGGAGCCTTTTGTGAGCTTTAATGATTATGTAAGCCATAATGAAGCTTTAAAAATTCAAAGAAGAAGCAGGGTTTTACTTCTTTTGGAAATAGATAGTGAAGAGACCAGGGGAATTATTCCGGGAAAACTTTTCGAATACCTGGTAGCTAAAAGACCAATTTTGGCAGTAGGCCCTAAAGATTGGGATGCCGCAAGGATAATTTCAGAAACTTCAGCCGGGAAAAGTTTTAAGTATTATCAACAACCTGAAATTAAAAGCTATATCCTCGAGTTGTTTAATCTATTTAAGAACAATGCTGGCACTTTAGCTTCAGAAGATATAAATGAATATCATCGGCGCAGTTTAACCGAAAAGCTGGCTAAAATCATTCAGAAATACTAAATGGGATTAATCTTTAAACAATCGGCTAAAAATCTTGTGACCACCTATCTGGGGTTTGGGATTGGGGCGATTAATACCCTGTTTTTATTTACTTATTTCCTGGAACAGCAATATTACGGCTTGGTGAGTTTTTTATTATCGGCTGCAAATTTAATCTGGCCGCTTATGGCTTTTGGAGTGCATAGCACGCTGATTAAATTTTTTAGTTCGTATAAGTCCAGGCAGGAGCAGGATAAATTATTAAACCTGGTGCTGTTTTTACCTCTTTTGGTATCTGTTTTTTTAGGGATTGCAGGTTGGATTGGATATGACTTTTTACTCGATTATTTTAGCGAGGGCAATAGCCTTGTGCAAGCCTATATTTGGCTAATTTTTGTGATTGCTGTAGCTACAGCCTATTTCGAGATCTTTTTTGCCTGGTCTAAACTTTATTACAAGAGTGTTTTTGGCAATTTTATGAAAGAGATCTTTCACAGGTTTTGTATTTCAATTTTATTATTTGCCGTGTATTTTAAATGGCTTAGTGTAGAGAGTTTTATTTATGCCGTAGCCCTGGTTTTCATTTTGAGAATGCTTGCGATGAAAATCTATGCCTTTAGGCTTCACCGGCCCAATTTAAGTATTGAGTTTCCGGCGAATCTTTCGAGCGTTCTAAAATACAGCGCCCTTATTTTGATAGCAGCTTCGGTAGCAATGGTTTTGCTAGACCTGGATAAAGTAATGATTGAGCATTACCTGCCTATAGAAAATGTGGCGATTTATGGAATAGCAGTATACATAGCTACGGTAATTTCGGTGCCTCAAAAGGCGATGCACCAAATCACACACCCGCTAACTGCTAAAATGCTCAATGAGCGAGATAAAAAAGCTTTGGGCCAATTATATACCCGTAGTTCCCTAAATCTTTTAATTATAAGCGGACTCATATTTGTGCTGATTCTCTGCAACGTGAGGCAGCTTTATGAGATGATTCCCGATGAATACGAACTAAGCCTTTTGGTGATTTTTCTGCTTTCGCTGGTGAAACTCTATGATAATTTTTTGGGAAATAACAACAGCATCCTGTTTAATTCAGATTATTATCGGCTGGTGCTGGGAGTGGGGGTTATTTTGGCCTTGCTTGCTTTTGTTTTCAACCTTATTTTTATTCCTGAATTTGGAATAGAAGGTGCAGCAATTGCCAGCTTTCTGGCTTTTGTAGGTTATAATACTACTAAAATTTACCTGGTCTACGCAAAATTTAAGTTGGTGCCCTTTAGCTTTGAAACATTAAAAGTGTTGATTCTAATTGCCGCCAGCTGTTTGGTTTTCTTTTGGTGGGATTTTAATTTCCATCCCATTCTCAATATTGCGCTGAAGTCTGGAATAATTGTTTTGGGATATTTAATCGTTGTTTTTTGGTTTAAATTTTCTGAAGATACCACTCGTTTACTTCGAACACTCCTGAAATGGCCCAAGCTGTAAAAGGAGAAACCCCCGCGGCATCCTAAGACGCTTTGGGGGTTTCCAACTAACCAACCAAAAAATTAAATTATGAACTTACTTTTCTATTATTATACATATTCCGTGCCGAACTTTAAACCGGCCAAAAATTTATTAATTTCCACGACCTCTGCTACTGCGCTGAGTTCTGGTGTTTGCAGAACTTCTGCTTGAAGAAGAACTACTTCTTACAGCGGCAGGTTGGCGGGTAGGAGTACTGGTCCTGGCTTGTTGCCTTGTACTACTGCTTCTCTGGGTCCTCACTGAAGTATTGCTTCTGGTTTGCGACCTGGTTTGCACAGCAGTTTGTTTAGCCGGCGCACTGGTTCGCGCTGTAGAAGTTCGGGTGCTTCGGGGCGGGGTTGCCTGAGCTCTTTCAGGGCTACTTTGACGCTGGCTTTGAACGTTTCGACCCGAGGCAGCTTGAGATCTACGCGTATTGGTAGCCTGAACTCTATTTGTGCTATAACTACCTCTGGAAGTAGTAGCTTCCTGCCTGGTAGTAGTTCTACCGCGGGCATCGCTGCTTCTTTCCCTCGTAGCACTAATTCTCTTCTCATTAGAATTAGAGGTTCTCGCGTTATTCACTGCAGAATTTCTTCTGGTAGAACTTTGACTGGTCACCCTGCTATCACGAGTATTCACCTTCGTGATTTCACGTTGTTGCGAAGTGCGCCTTCCCTGATTGTATGATACTACCCGCTGATCTGGACGGTAAAAGTTGTTTCGTACCTTATTGATATAAGTGGTGTTGTAGACATTCACATATTGCACATACGACATACGGTGTGGTTGATAATATGCTCTATAAGGCTGGTGAAACACTATACTTACAGCTGCACGAGGTCTCATATAAAAGTCGTGCCAGGGGCGATAAACATAATGACGGTTAAACCTATTGATATAGCCGTTATAATGTGCAATTTGATTAAACCGATTGTAATGAACTCTTAAGTTACCTACACGATGCACGAAGCCTGCAGGGTTATACTGAATAAATACATCACCAGCCTGGATAATCCTTCCGTAGTAATCGTAATAGATAGGTACATTTTCTACCTGTATTACAGCCCCATAATCATCATACTGCACATAGGCACCATAATCATAACCTGAGTTGAAGCTAATATTCATTCTCGGGGTTGAAATGTTAACCACATTGGCTCTTCGAAAGTCGGGATTATAGTAGAAATCGAATTCACCATTAGGATAAACAGCAAATTCTACCCCATTCTCAATGAAGATAAATGATTCATTATATGCATTACGTGGCGCATCGGCTGATACACTGAATGCAGAAAAAATAAAACTGAGTATTAGTATGAGGTTTTTCATGATATATAGGTTAAGCTTGTGAGTAAATGTTTTTAAGGATAAACCTTAGACAGTCTATTAAAAACAAAGGTTATGCCAAAAACCTGCAATCCGGCCTAAGAGCCGGATTGCAGGTGGATATCTTCTTAAAATCAAAAGATTATAGTTTTTCTTTTAAGTATTTAGCGGTAAGAGAGTCTTTAGATCGTGAAACCTCTTCTGGTGTTCCCTGAGCCACAAGGTACCCGCCATTTTCACCACCATTAGGCCCCAGGTCGATTACATAATCGGCGCATTTTACAAGGTCCATATTGTGTTCAATTACAATTAGGCTATGTCCTTTCTTTAGAAGAGCGTTAAAGGATTTCAATAGTTTTTTAATATCGTGAAAATGCAGGCCTGTGGTGGGTTCATCGAAAATGAACAAGGCTTTTTCCCGCGTATTTCCTTTTACCAGGAAAGATGCCAGTTTAATACGTTGGGCTTCCCCGCCCGAAAGAGTAGAGGAGCTTTGACCTAATTGTACATAACCCAAACCAACATCTTTAAGAGGCTTTAATTTTTTTACAATTTTATCCTGTTTCTTTTCGCTGAAAAAATCGATTGCATCATCTATGGTAAGGCAGAGCACGTCATCGATATTCTTTCCTTCAAACTCCACCTCGAGCACCTCTCTTTTAAAGCGCTTTCCGTTACAGGTTTCGCATTCCAGATGCACATCGGCCATAAACTGCATTTCGATGGTAACTTCACCCTCTCCTTTACAAACATCACAGCGACCGCCATCTACATTAAAAGAGAAATGCTTTGGCTTAAAATCTCTTATTTTTGAAAGTTTTTGATCTGCAAAGAGGTTTCTTATATCATCGTAAGCCTTGATGTAAGTTACCGGGTTAGATCGGGAAGATCTTCCAATAGGATTCTGGTCTACATATTCAATGCTCCCAAGGTTGCTGAAACTACCTTCAATCCCGCTGTATTGGCCGGCTTTTTCACCATAGCCTCCCAATTCTTTTTGCATAGCGGGATATAGAATTCTTTTGACCAAAGTACTTTTCCCACTACCAGATACCCCGGTAATAGCGGTAAAAATACCTAAGGGAACTTTTACATCGATATTCTTCAGGTTATTCTCCCGGGCTCCAAGAATCTGAATGAAATTCTTGAATTTTCGTCTTTCGGCCGGGACTTCAATTTGATCGCTTCCGTTTAAATATTTGGCGGTAAGGGAAGAGGCCTTGAGAAAATCGGAATAATTCCCTGTGGCTACTACTTCTCCTCCGTGGGTGCCTGCTTCGGGGCCTATATCGATAATTTCATCGGCCGCCTTCATAATATCTTCATCGTGTTCCACTACGATCACCGTATTGCCTAAATCCCGAAGATGCTCCAGCACCCCGATTAGATTTTCGGTATCCCGCGGGTGCAAGCCAATTGAAGGTTCATCTAGAATATACATCGAACCTACCAGGCTACTACCAAGAGAAGTCGCGAGATTAATTCGCTGGGATTCCCCGCCAGAAAGCGTATTGGATTTCCGGTTTAGGGTGAGATAGTCCAGGCCAACCTGCGAGAGAAATTCTAATCGGTTGCGAATTTCGGTAAGCAGACGTTTAGCGATTTGGGAGTCGTACTCGTTTAATTCCAAATCAGTGAAAAAGTCGCGTACTTTATTGATTGGCAAATCTACCAGTTGGGTGATGCTTTTCCCCGCAATTTTCACGTATTCGGCTTCCGGCCTTAGTCGTTTTCCTTTACAAGCTGAACATCGGGTTTTCCCTCGATAGCGGGATAACATTACCCTGTTCTGAATTTTATAGGCTTTGCTCTCGAGGAATTCGAAGAATTCATTAATTCCTTCAAAGTATTGATTTCCGCTCCAAACCAAATCTTTTTGCTCATCAGAAAGCTCAAACCAGGGTTTATGAATTGGGAAATCGAATTTATGAGAATTATTAACCAGTTGGTCCCGGTACCAACTCATACTATCCCCGCGCCAGGGAAAGATCGCATTTTCATAAACTGAAAGTGCGGTATTTGGAATCACCAGGTCTTCATCTATACCAATTACATCGCCATAGCCTTCACATTTCGGGCAGGCTCCATAAGGATTATTGAAACTGAAAAGATGCACATTAGGTTCCAGGAAGTTCATTCCGTCCAACTCAAACTTATTGCTAAAATGCCTACGGTCTTCATCTTTCATCTTTTCGACGAATAATTCGCCTTTACCTTCAAAGAAAGCGGCTTCAGTAGCATCGGCAAGGCGGTTATAGAAATCTTCCTCATCGCGGGTAATGATCCTGTCTACCACCAAGAAAGTTTCAGAAAGCTTTGCTTCTTCAAAATTGGCTTCATCAATCCTTGTAACCTTATCTCCAAGCTTAATTCGGCTATAGCCCTGTTGAGCCAGTACTTTGATCTTTTCCTCCAGGCTTCTTCCGTTTTCCAAATGAATGGGGGAGAGCAGGAGTAATTTTTCGCCTTCAGCAAAAGACCTGATATAATTTATTACATCGCTAACCGTATCTTTTCTTACTTCATTGCCCGATACGGGAGAGTAGGTTTTACCTATCCTGGCAAAGAGCAATTTTAAATAGTCGTAGATTTCAGTAGAGGTACCTACCGTAGACCGCGGATTTGTTGAGTTAACTTTCTGCTCTATAGCGATGGCGGGTGCAATACCCTTTATATAATCAACTTTTGGCTTGTTAAGTCTTCCCAGGAATTGCCGGGCATATGATGAAAGACTTTCAACGTATCGCCGCTGTCCTTCGGCATAAAGAGTATCAAAGGCCAGACTGGATTTTCCTGAACCCGAGAGCCCGGTAATAACCACCAGCTTATTGCGGGGAATCACCAGATTTATGTCTTTTAAATTGTGCAGTTTTGCACCTTTTATTATTATGTTTTCTTTGGGATCAACTCCGGAAACGTCAATATTCATGCTCATTTATCAGAAATAGGAATTGCAAATGTACTCAAACTAAGGCGGCATAAAAAGCGGGTTATTTCTTATAGTAATGTTAAAAATTTAAGCTTTTATTTGTTATTGTCAAATTTACTTTGCTATATTTGATGCCAAACTAATTAGATCGCCTATTGCACAAAGTTACTTTTTTAAAGACTAAATAACCTAACCTCAGGTTTTCCTACCAGCCTGAAAAAGTAACTACTATGAAAAACCTTATAATTAGCGATGCTATACTCGTTAGGCAGTATATCGATGGCGATGAAAACGCCCTTTCCCATTTAATTAACAGGCATCAACAACGCATTTACAGCTTTATTTTTTCGAAGGTATTTGATAAGGATATCGCCGAAGATATTTTTCAGGATACCTTTATAAAGGTCATTAATACCTTAAAGCGGGGAAAATACAATGAAGAAGGCAAATTTTTACCTTGGGTGATGCGAATTGCGCATAACCTGGTGATCGATCATTTTAGAAAGAATAAGCGAATGCCACGCTTCGAAAACAAAGACGATTTCAATATCTTCTCGGTTTTAAGTGACTCTGAACTCAACGCCGAAACCCAAATCATCAAAGATCAAATAGAAACTGATGTACAGGAATTGATCAAGGAACTGCCCGAAGATCAATTAGAGGTTCTTATGATGCGTATTTATAAGGACATGAGTTTTAAAGAGATTTCTGAACGAACCGGGGTAAGTATTAATACTGCATTAGGCCGAATGCGATATGCTCTTATCAATCTTCGGAAAATCATTGAAAAGCACAACCTAATTTTAACAAATTAAGCTATAATATTCTTCTTTTGCGTGCGTTATCTTTTAAAACCAAAACAAAACGCAAATGGGGAAACTCTACACTAAAAAATCTTCTGAACAAAAAAGATTGAAAGAATTAAAACCTAAAGCGGGAACGGTAAAGTTTCTGCTCAATTACTCTAAAGCTTTAAGGGTTAGCGAATACGGCAATATGCAGTTTGAAACCTTTATTAACTAAATTCCACCAAAAAGACCTGTTGTTAGCCTACAGGTCTTTTTATTTTTTAGTTTTTAAATATTCCTTAATCACCGATTTTCGGCCAATTGTTTTGGTGATAATATCCTTTTCCAGATCCCAACCCCGGGCTGGTGAATATTGTCTGCCATACCAAATTATTTGAAGATGTAACTTGTTCCACAAATCTTTTGGAAATAGACGTTTCGCATCTTTTTCAGTTTGATTTACGTTTTTCCCGTTGCTTAAATTCCAGCGATACATTAGGCGGTGAATATGGGTGTCTACCGGAAATGCGGGAATATTAAATGCCTGGGCCATCACTACGCTGGCGGTTTTATGCCCCACAGCAGGTAGTGCTTCTAATGCTTCAAAATTAGCCGGAACCTGGCCGTCATACTTTTCAATAAGGATTTTAGACAGGCCATAAATTCCTTTCGATTTCATTGGCGAAAGGCCTACGGGTTTTATGATTTCTCTTATTTCTTCCACGCTAAGTTTTACCATATCGTAAGGATTATCGGCCACCTCGAATAGCAATGGGGTGATTTGATTCACTTTCACATCGGTACTTTGAGCAGAAAGCAAAACGGCGATTAAAAGCGTGTAAGGATCTTTATGATCTAAAGGAATGGGTACCTGCGGATAAATCTCGTTTAACGTATCAATAACGAACTGTACCTTTTCCTGTTTGGTCATAATGCTTATTTTTATAGCAAAAGTAAGAATTATGACAACATTGAAAGCGGGAGATAAAGCTCCCAATTTTAAAGCTGAAGATCAGGATGGAAATATTGTACAACTCTCAGATTTTAAAGGTAAAAAACTGGTAGTTTTCTTTTACCCCAAAGCCAGTACCCCGGGCTGCACCGCTGAAGCCTGTAACCTAAGAGACAACTGGGAAAAATTCAAAGAACAGGGCTATGCAATTTTAGGAGTTAGTGCCGATTCTAAAAAACGCCAGTCTAATTTTAAGGAAAAATATGACTTGCCTTATCCCTTGCTTGCCGATGAAGATAAGGAGGTGATCAATGCCTTTGGAGTATGGGGTCCTAAAAAGTTTATGGGGAAAAAGTATGACGGCATTCACCGAACCACTTTTGTAATCGATGAGAACGGAATTATAGAAGAGGTAATAAGTAAAGTAAAGACCAAAGCCCACGCTGAGCAAATTTTGTGATAAGATGCTGATTGCAAAATAGGCTGTTTGAAAATATATACTTTTAGCGCAATTGGCCACTGTTACCTTGAGTGCAGTCGAAAGGAGTCACCTTGAGCGCAGTGGAAAGGTCGATATTTTCAAGCAGCTCTTTTTATTGGCTCAAATTCACCTTTTGAATTGTAGCCAGGCTATCGCAATTTTCGATTTGTAGTTCAAGGGTTTTGCTGTCTAATTTATTCGTTATAAAATAGGTTTTGCAGGGTTTGGATTTGGTATTGCTTTTTCCAAAATCTACTCTACCGTTTTCCAGAAGGCTTGACACTTCAGCTGTATCAAGGTTATTTTGAGAGAAATAAGCCAGCGCTTCAGGAGAATAGTTTTTATCCTTCAGTCTTATATCCTTTAAAACCCTGGCATTGGGAGAATAATCGCAGGAGGTTTTTTTTCCGCCAAGAAAGAAAAACAGAAGAACTATCCCAAAGAAAAGACCAACCGAAAAATAGCCGATGCGGTGTATAAGCTTCATGAAAAATGAATTGAGGTTCTAGAAAATAAGCAAATTAATATCCCGATAGGAGAGATCAAACCAATCGGCAATAGATTTACTGGTTAAAATTCCGTGGTAAAAGTACAAACCATTTCGTAAACCCTTGTCAAATCTCAAGGTATTTTCCAGGCCACCTTCTTCAGCTATATGCAGTAAATAAGGGGTGAAAATATTGCTTAGCGACAGCGAAGAAGTACGGGCATAGCGTGAGGGAATATTGGGTACGCAATAATGAATAATATTATGTTTGGTGAAAATTGGCTTGTCGTGCGTGGTAATCTCACTGGTTTCCACGCAACCCCCCATATCTATACTAACATCTATAATTACCGCTCCGCGTTTCATCGAAGCAACCATAGTATCTGAGATCAAAACCGGTGACCTGTTTTTTCCTCTAACCGCCCCGATAAGCACATCACAGCGCTTTATGGCTTTAGATAAATTTTTTGGCTGAATGGTAGAAGTATAAAAGGTTCTTCCCAGGCTGGATTGAATGCTGCGCAATTTTGTAAGTGAACTGTCGAAAACCTTAATTCTTGCTCCCAGGCCCAGGGCCGATCGGGCTGCGAATTCACCCACGGTACCTGCCCCTAGAATTACCACTTCGATAGGAGGGACCCCGCTAATGTTTCCGAACATAAGGCCATTTCCCTCCATATTATTGCTCATAATTTCTGAAGCAATTAAAACCGAAGCCGTCCCGGCAATTTCGCTTAAGGCCCGAACTATTGGGTATGAGCCATCCTCATCGCGAATAAATTCAAAGCCTAAGGCGGTGATACGTTTGGCGGCAAGTTTCTGAAAATATTCCTTGCACTGGGTTTTTAATTGTAAAGCTGAAATAAGGGTAGTTTGCGGGTTGATCATATCCAACTCGGCAAACGATGGTGGTTCGATTTTTAAAATGGTTGGGCAGGAGAAAACCTTTCTGGTATCGCTGGTGATCTCGGCGCCTGCATTAGAGTAATCTTTATCGCTAAACCTGGCCCATTGCCCTGCACCCGATTCGATTAAAATTCGGTGGCCGTGAGCTGTGATAGCAGCAACAGCATCGGGGGAGAGGCAAACCCTTTTTTCCTGGTAGGAGGTCTCTTTTGGAATTCCAATAAATAACTGACCCTTATTTTTGTAAATTTCTAGGGTCTCCTCCTGCGGAATTAGTTGTTCTTTGGTGAAAGGCGATACCTGTTTGGCCATATTTGTCGGCAATTATCATTAACCGGTTAAATTACGACTATTTTCAGAAATATGGGAAATTACAATTTAGAGAAATATTCTTCGTCGGAAGCTTTTTGAAAATCCTGTTGCTGAAAATCTTTAATATCCTTACGATCTTTTTCACTTACCGAGGAGAAGATCGAGACATCGGTTTCTTCCAATTCGCTTAGATCGATCCCATAAATACGGTCAAAGATTTTAATTCGAATCAGGTAAACTATAGCCAGAATTCCGATAAAAAAAGGGGCCAGGAAAATAAGTTGGTTGGTATCCATAGGATTCACTTGCAAGAAAACATCTTCGTAAAATATTATAACAAGTTGATAGGAATACATGGCAATTGGAATAAGGATTGCATGATACCACCAATGCTTACAGGTGAAAAACCAAACTAATAGTAAAAGTAGAGGAACTAATTTTCCTAAATAAGTCCAGGCAGCTACCATAACGCTTTCATAGTAGAAGCTTTCGTATGTAAAAAAATAATTTTCCCAAACGGGACCGTCTGGGAAAATTTCATAGAGATAAAATAAATATGGTGAAAACGCTATAAATAGCGCTATGATACTACCCACCAGCAGGAATTTTGATGGCTGAGCGATCGATAGCTTGTTTCTTGAAGTCATCGTTATGGTTGTTATCAGAATTTGAAGTTACAAAAAATGATGCTCCAAAGATTGCGGCTCCGAATAATAATGCTTTTAGTTTCATAGTTATAGTGTTTAGGTTGTTATTTCGTTTTGTTTTCTAAAGCAAACCTATAACATTTTAAAACACTAAAAATTAATACATTAATCGTACTTTTGCGCGCTTTTTTGGAGATTTTTTGAGTAGTTTATATTGATTTAGTGATTTATATTTAATAGATGATAATAAGTCCTCTATCGGTAAATGAAAAAAAATGCCTGGTTCGGGCTTACACTTGATTAGTTTTAGTAGTAATTTACTTACAATAACTCTTCTATCGCGAACTTACACTCGTTAACAAAACTTTAACTTTCTGGTGTGTTCATCAACTATTTCAATTTTAATTTTACTCACCTCATCATCAAGTAAATTTTCAATTCTTTCCGGCCATTCTATCAATTTCCAGGCTTCGGTAGCCAGATAATCTTCAAGGCCCATATCCAAAGCTTCGATTTCATCTTCAATTCGGTAAAAATCAAAATGGAAAACGCGACCCCTGGCAGCCTCGTATTCATTTACCAAAGCAAAAGTGGGACTTTGAGCCACATCTTTAGCGCCTAATTTTCTAACTAATTCCCGAATTAAGGTAGTTTTCCCGGCTCCCATTTCTCCATAAAACAACAGCGTTTTGTGCGGGGCATTCTCCAGCAGAAAATCTACCGCACGGTCTATTTGGGATAAATTATAGGTAATGGCCATTCAGTTAAATTAATGCTACAAAGATAGGCAATAATTTAACAGTGCTTACTCATCCCTTTTCAGGCCCGGGTTTATAAAAAGTTTAGCCGGCTTTAGGACTCATAATTACAAATGGAATAATCATTTCTTCCAGGGAAACTCCCCCGTGTTGATAGGTATTGCGATAATAACTCACGTAATGATTATAGTTATTGGGGTAGGCAAAAAATAAATCTCCTTTGGCAAAGATGAACGAACTGCTCATATTTATACTGGGCAGGTGAATTGTTTTCGGGTCGGTTGCGGCGAGCACGTCTTTATCTTCATAGGTAAGACTTTTGCCTGTTTTATATCTTAAATTAAGACTGGTGTTTTTATCACCTATTACCTTAGAAGGGTGCTTTACATTAATTGTACCGTGGTCTGTAGTGAGAATTAGTTTGAAACCGAGACGCTGGGCCTGTTGAATGATTTCCAGAAGGGGTGAATTTCTAAACCAACTCTGGGTTAATGAGCGGTAAGATTTATCGTTAGAGGCAAGCTCTTTAATCACTTCCATTTCGGTTTTGGAGTGGGATAACATATCTACAAAATTGTACACGATGACAGTGAGGTCATTGTCCTTTTGAGATTTAAAATTATCTGCCAGTTTTTTTCCGGTTTTGAGGCTGGTGATTTTATGGTATTCATATTTAAGATCTAATCCCAGGCGTTTAAGTTGCTCTTCCAGGAATTCGGCTTCAAAATTGTTTTTTCCGCCTTCATCGGTGTCATTCTTCCAGTACTTCGGAAATAATTTTTCCATATCACTGGGCATAAGCCCCGAGAAAATTGCATTCCGCGCGTATTGAGTAGCAGTGGGCAGGATGCTGTAATAAGGTTCCTCTGAAGCCTTTTTGTAATAATTAGAGATTATAGGTTCAAAAGCCTTCCACTGGTCATAGCGTAAATTGTCTATCACCACAAAAAGGGTAGGTTGATCTTTACTGATTTCGGGAACCACCTTATTTTTAAAGAGGGTGTGGGACATTACGGGAGCATCAGCTTGTTTGCCAAACCAATCGGGATAATTCTTATCAATAAACTTACAGAATTGAGTATTGGCTTCCAGTTTCTGGGATTCCAGGATTTCGAACATTCCGGAGTCTTCAATATTTTCCAGTTGAAGCTCCCAATAGATCAGTTTTTGGTATAATTCTGCCCATTCTTCAAATGAATTCACCTGCGCCATATCCATCGCTATCTTGCGAAATTCCTGCTGATAGTTGGAAGTGGTTTTTTCAGAAATTAATCGGGAATGATCAAGATTTTTCTTCAGACTTAATAGAATCTGGTTGGGATTCACCGGTTTAATAAGGTAATCGGCTATTTTAGAGCCAATGGCCTCTTCCATGATGAATTCTTCCTCACTTTTAGTGATCATTACCACGGGAAGATTTTCCCTTTTTTCCTTAATTTCAGATAGGGTTTCAAGACCGGTTAATCCTGGCATATTTTCATCGAGAAAAACAATATCAAAATTTTCTTCTTCAACCTTGTCCAGGGCTTCGGTGCCGCTCTGGCAGGTAGTTACTTCATAATTCCTCGACTCCAGAAATAAAATATGGGGTTTAAGTAAATCTATCTCGTCATCTACCCATAATATTTTGATATTATTCATATATGTATCTTTGCTTTAAACTTTTAATTCTACGGCTTGGCTTCGCAACACAAACTCAAAATCCTAAACGACCCAATTTACGGATTTATTACCATCCCCAACCAGCAGATCTTTAATATAATTGAGCACCCTTACTTTCAACGCCTACGCCGGAATAGCCAGATGGGATTATCATATTTGGTGTATCCCGGGGCGCACCATACCAGATTTCATCACGCCATTGGCGGACTGCATTTAATGCAAAAATCAGTAAGAGTGCTTCAGCATAAAGGGATTAAGATTTCCAAAGCCGAAGAGGAGGCCCTTCTCATCGCCATACTTTTGCACGATATTGGTCACGGCCCTTTTTCTCACGCTATGGAACATAGCATTGTAGAAGGGGTTGATCACGAAAGTATATCATTGCTTTTTATGGAGGAAATGAACCGTGAATTTAACCAAAGTTTAACGCTGGCCATACAAATTTTCAAGGGGGCGCATCCGAGACGATTTTTAAACCAACTTATCTCGAGTCAGTTGGATATGGACAGGTTGGATTATTTGAAAAGAGATAGTTTTTACACCGGGGCGGTAGAAGGTAATATAAACAGCGAGCGGCTTATCACGATGCTTAATGTGGTGAAAGATGAGTTGGTAATCGAGGAAAAAGGAATTTATTCTGTAGAGAAATTCCTGGTAGCCCGAAGGCTTATGTATTGGCAGGTTTATTTGCATAAAACCAGCCTGGTGGCAGAGCAATTATTAATCAGGGTTTTGAAAAGAGCGAAAGAACTCATAGAACAGGGGAAAAAATTACCCGCCAGTACAGCCCTGTCTTATTTTTTAGAAAACCGAATTAGCCGTCAAAGTTTTGATGGTGAAACTTTAAAGTATTTTGCACGCCTTGATGATTACGATATTATTTCAGCGATGAAAGAATGGATGTATTGTGATGATTTTGTATTGTCTAATCTTTGCAAAATGATTATAAATAGAGATCTCTTAAAGGTTAAGATTAAAAATAAAAAGCCATCAAAAGCAAAGCTGGAGAAGCATAGAATCAAACTTCAGGAGAAATATAATATTACTGAGGCTGAAGCCGGTTATTTTGTTTTTGAAGGCGAAATAGCCAACCTGGCATATAAAAGCGAGAACGATAATATTAATATTCTGCATAAAAACGGAAAGATTAGCGATGTAGCCAGTATTTCAGATCAATTAAACTTAAAAGCCCTGTCACAAACCGTAACCAAACATTATATCTGCTTTCCCAAGTCTAAACATTAAGTCAAATTTTTTACTTTTGCCAGAATGAAGTTTACTGCAGCACAAATAGCCGAGATTTTAGAAGGTGAAGTTGAGGGGAATCCCGAGGTGGAGGTTTCTGAGTTATCTAAAATTGAAGAAGGCAGAGAAGGTTCGCTTACCTTTTTAAGCAACCCCAGGTATCAATCTTACATTTATTCTACTCAGGCCTCGGTTTGCATAGTTAATAAAAGTTTTGAGGCTGAACAACCTGTTTCCACAACATTAATAAAGGTAAAGGACGCTTATAAAGCCTTTTCTACATTGCTGGAATATTACAACCAGATAAAACTCAATAAAGCCGGCATCGAACACCCCAGTTTTATTGCAGATTCTGCCCGATATGGTGAAAATCTTTATTTAGGAGCTTTCGCCTATCTGGGAGAAAATGTAGAACTGGGAGAAAATGTAAAAGTGTATCCCAATGTATATATAGGAGAAAACGTAAAAATTGGCGATAATGTAATTTTATTCCCTGGCGTTAAAGTCTATTCTGAATGTATTATTGGTAATGATTGCGTGCTACACAGCGGCGCCATAATAGGTGCCGATGGCTTTGGTTATAGTCCTTCGGAAGATGGAGTCTACAGCCGTGTACCTCAAATTGGAAATGTGATTATTGAAGATAATGTAGATATTGGTGCCGGTACCACTATAGACCGTGCTACTCTTGGTTCTACAATTATTAGAAAGGGAGTGAAGCTGGATAATCAAATTCAGATCGCTCATAATGTTGAAATTGGCGAACATACAGCCATTGCCGCTCAAACCGGAATTGCAGGCTCGACCAAGATCGGGAAACACTGCTTAATTGGAGGCCAGGTGGGAATATCGGGGCACTTAACTATTGGCGACAGGGTGAAGATCCAGGCGCAATCGGGGATTGGCCGTGACCTTAAGAATGATGAAAAATTGCAGGGAAGTCCGGCCTTTGGATATAATGATTTTGCCAAATCTTTCGTTCACTTTAAAAACTTACCCAAATCTATAGACCTATTACATCAATTGGAAAAAAAAATAAAAGATAATGGCTGAAAATTCACCTAAACAAACCACCATTGAAAAGGAGGTTTCCTTAACCGGGGTAGGGCTGCACACAGGGAACAATGTGACCTTAAGCTTTAAACCTGCACCTGAAAATACCGGTTTTGTATTTAAGAGAACCGATCTTGAAGGCCAACCAGAAATCCCTGCCGATGTTTCTTTTGTGGTAGAAACCCAGCGCAGTACAAACTTGGAAAATAATGGAGTTAAGGTTCATACCTGCGAACATGTGCTAGCAGCCTGTGTGGGGATGGACCTAGACAACCTCATTATTGAAATTGATGCTCCCGAACCTCCCATTAGAGATGGGTCTTCCAAAGATTTTGTGGAAGCCCTTGAAAAGGCCGGAAGGGTAGAGCAGGAAGCCTGCAGAGATGAATTTGTGGTAGAAGAGGTGATAAGTTATCACGACGATGCAACCGGAAGTGAAATTATACTAATGCCTGCCGATGAGTACCAGGTAACCACTATGGTAGATTTCGGCACCAAGGTTTTAGGAACTCAAAACGCAAGCCTGAAGCATATTTCAGATTTTAAATCTGAGATCGCCAATGCCCGTACCTTTAGTTTTCTTCATGAGCTGGAAGCCTTACTGGATAATGGCCTTATAAAAGGTGGAGATCTAAATAATGCTATTGTTTATGTAGATAAGGAAATTAGCGAAGAAACCCTTCAGAAGCTAAGAAAGGCATTTAAAAAAGATGATATTTCGGTAAAGTCTAATGGAATTTTAGATAACCTAAGCTTGCATTATCCTAATGAAGCAGCCAGGCATAAATTACTTGATGTCATTGGAGATCTTGCCCTTGTTGGTACTCGAATAAGAGGTAAAGTAATTGCCAATAAACCCGGTCATTATGTAAACACCCAGTTTGCCAAAAAACTGTCTCAAATCATCAAAGCCGAAAAACGCAATAATGTTCCCAAAGTCGATCTGGATTCCAAACCTTTGATGGACGTGGTGGATATTATGAATACCTTACCGCACCGATCTCCATTCTTGTTGGTAGACAAAATATATGAACTTACCGACACCACGGTAATTGGGGTTAAAAACGTAACGATGAATGAACCTTTCTTTGTAGGTCATTTTCCTGGCAAACCTGTTATGCCTGGAGTCTTACAGGTAGAGGCAATGGCCCAAACCGGTGGAATTCTTGCGTTAAAATCGGTACCAGATCCTGAAAATTATCTTACTTATTTTATGAAAATCGATAATGTAAGATTTAAGCAACAGGTAGTGCCGGGCGACACTCTAATTTTTAAACTTGAATTATTAGCGCCAATTCGCAGGGGCATTTGCCAAATGCAGGCTTATGCTTATGTAAATGGAAAGCTTGCTACAGAAGCCTTTTTAATGGCTCAAATTGTAAAATCTAAATAAAACTTATGAATCAGCCGTTAGCCTATGTGCATCCCGGAGCCAAAATCGCCAAAAATGTGGTGATAGAACCCTTTACAACCATACATAATAATGTGGTAATTGGGGAGGGAACCTGGATAGGCTCGAATGTAACGATAATGGAAGGTGCCCGCATTGGTAAGAATTGCAGCATCTTTCCAGGTGCGGTAATTTCAGCGGTACCACAGGATAAAAAATTTAACGATGAAGATACTATTACCATAATAGGTGATAATACCACGATTCGGGAATGTGTGACCATTAACCGCGGAACTTCCGATAGGATGAAAACCGTGATTGGCAGCAATTGCTGGATTATGGCTTACTGTCATATCGCTCACGACTGCATAGTGGGTGATAATTGTATTTTCTCAAATAATTCTACCCTTGCGGGGCATATCAATGTAGGGAACTATGTAGTTCTTGCGGGGATGGCAGCCATACAACAATTTTGCAGTATAGGTAGCCACGCCTTTGTAACCGGGGGGTCTTTGGTGCGTAAAGATGTACCTCCATTTGTAAAGGCAGGAAGAGAGCCTTTGTCTTATGTAGGAATTAACTCAATAGGTCTTCGCAGGAGAGGTTTTAGCACAGAAAAAATTCGCGAAATACAGGATATTTACAGAATTCTATATCAGAAAAATTATAACAACTCCCAGGCCGTAACCATTATCGAAGCCGAAATGGAAGCCACCGCCGAGCGGGATGAGATACTTGAATTTATTAAAAACTCACAACGAGGTATTATGAAAGGATACTTCAGTTCAAACTAAAAAGCTAAAAAAATGGCAACTACAAGTGATATTAGAAATGGGTTGTGTATTCGTTACAACCACGATATTTTTAAAATTGTTGAATTTCTGCATGTTAAACCTGGAAAGGGACCTGCGTTTGTAAGAACAAAACTTAAAAGTGTGACCACCGGAAAGGTGATTGAAAATACCTTTTCCGCAGGGCATAAAATCGAAGATGTTCGGGTAGAAACTCACAAATTTCAGTTTTTGTATAATGACGGGGAGTTTTACCATTTTATGAATGTGGAAGATTATACCCAAATCAGGTTAACAGAATCGGCTTTAGACCAGCCTAAGCTTCTTAAAGAAGGTGAAGTGGTTACCGTAATTATCAATACTGAAGATAATATGCCACTTTCGGTTGAAATGCCGGCCAGTGTTATTCTTGAAGTAACACATACAGAGCCTGGGGTTAAAGGAAATACGGCAACCAATGCAACCAAACCGGCCACTGTAGAAACCGGGGCCGAAGTTAATGTGCCGCTTTTTATCAACGAAGGTGATAAAATTAAGATCGAAACCGAAAAAGGTACGTACAAAGAAAGAATAAAGGAGTAATTAAAACATTTTTGGGAGTATAAATTAGTAGTTTGTATTCCTTTTTTAATTTCTGAAAAATGAGATTTCCGCAAGAACATAGCCTGGAGCAAATTGCCGGTATTTTAGACTGTGAATACGTAGGTGCAGCCGATTTCCCTATACTGGGAATAAATGAAATTCATGTGGTAACGCCCGGGGATATTGTTTTTGTAGATCATCCCAAATATTACGACAAGGCTCTGAATTCAGCTGCCAGTGTGATCTTAATCAATAAAAAAGTTGAGGTTCCCGCCGGAAAAGCATTGTTGGTAAGCGATGATCCTTTTAGAGATTTTAATAAGCTTACCAAATACTTCAATGGTTTTAAAAAAGCCGATAAAAGCATTGCAGATTCTGCAGAAATCGGCGAAGGCACGCTAATTCAACCCAATAGTTTTATCGGAAATAATGTTAAAATAGGAAAGAATTGTTTGATCCATTCCAATGTTAGTATTTATGATAATTGTGTGATTGGAGACAACGTGACTATTCACGCCGGAAGTGTTTTGGGAGGCGATGCTTTTTATTACAAAAAACGTCCCGAAGGTTTTGATAAGTTAATTTCAGGGGGGCGGGTAGTGATAGAGAATAATGTTGATATTGGCGCGAACTGTACTATAGACCGCGGCGTTAGTGGAGATACAATTATTAAGGAAGGCACAAAGCTCGATAATCTTATCCAGATAGGACACGACACTGTAATTGGAAAAAATTGCCTAATTGCCTCGCAGGTTGGGATTGCTGGTGCGGTTGTTATCGAAGACGAAGTAACCGTATGGGGCCAGGTTGGATTTAGAAGCGGCATTACCGTAAAAAAAGGCGGCGTGATGATGGGACAGGCCGGGATCACTAAATCTACCAAAGAAAATACCATCTATACAGGAAATCCGGCTATGGAATCCAGGGCCAAATTAAAGGAGTTGGCACTTTTACGACAATTGCCTAAATTGATCCAAAATTTAAAATAACTATCTATGAGTTCTAAGGGGAAAGAAATAGTTGAAAAGTTTTATAATTCAGATTTTTACAGGGATAAAGATGTTTTAGCCGATTTTCTTCATCCTGAAGTAGAACTTTCCTGGTACGGCACTACTGGCCTGAGGATTTTAAACTTCGCTGAAATCTCTGAAATTAGTTTACAGCTTGCCCAGTCTTTCGAATCGCTTAGAGCCGATATTGAAGAAATAATCGAGGAGGCCTCAAAGGTAGCCTTACATTTTACCTACCACGTGAAAACCATTGAAAATCCTGATGAAGAGATGCCCCTGGCACATTTTGCAGCAATCTGGGAATTAAAAGATGGTAAGCTTTACAGAGGTATCCAAATTAGCCAGTTAGGCGAAGAAGTAGAGCAGACGCCCTGGTCTTAGTAGTTGATTTTTTAAATTTTAATGATCAAGGGTTCTAATTTTGATTTATCCTAAAAAAGGACTTTGTATTTAAGCACAATTTCAATTAAAATACTATTAGCTAATTATTAGTCGTTTGAGAAAGAATAATTAGACTATATCACATAATATTATTAAAATGCCCTAAGTTAGGCCCAATTCCCCCAATATTATTCTAAAAAACTTTAGGTTTTATTTTTAAAAACCTACTTTTGTGATCGCAAAAAATTAAAATTTATGAGCGTTTTAGTTAATAAGAATTCAAAGATAATCGTGCAGGGATTTACCGGAAGTGAAGGTACTTTCCACGCCGAACAAATGATAGAATACGGAACCAACGTGGTTGGAGGGGTTACTCCCGGAAAAGGGGGGCAAAAACACCTGGATAAGCCTGTTTTTAATACCGTATCTGATGCGGTTAAAGAAACCGGAGCCGATGTTTCTATAATTTTCGTACCGCCGGCATTCGCCGCCGATGCAATTATGGAAGCTGCCGATGCCGGGATAAAAGTGATTATCACCATCACCGAAGGAATTCCTGTTGCCGATATGGTAAAGGCCTATGATTATATTCAGGGGAAAGATTGCCGTCTGGTTGGTCCTAACTGCCCGGGTGTTATCACTCCGGGAGAAGCCAAAGTTGGAATTATGCCCGGCTTTGTTTTCAAAAAAGGGAATATTGGGATTGTTTCAAAATCGGGAACCCTTACCTATGAAGCTGCCGACCAGGTAGTAAAACAAGGTCTTGGGATTACTACAGCGATTGGTATTGGGGGAGACCCAATTATTGGGACTACCACCAAGGAAGCGGTTGAGCTTTTGATGAACGATGATGAAACCGAAGCTATCGTAATGATTGGTGAAATTGGAGGTCAATTAGAAGCCGACGCTGCTAAATGGATCAAGGAAAACGGTAACCGCAAACCTGTGATTGGCTTTATCGCCGGAGAAACTGCCCCTGCAGGTCGTACTATGGGTCACGCAGGAGCTATAGTGGGCGGAAGTGAAGATACTGCTCAGGCTAAGAAAGCTATTCTTAAAGAGAATGGAATTCACGTGGTAGATTCTCCAGCCGAAATTGGAAAAAAAGTTGCTGAAGTTCTTAAGGTAAAAGCTTAAGGATTTCCTGAAATAATAAAAATCCTCCTGGATTTCCTGAAACGGAATATTCAGGAGGATTTTTTGATTTTGTTATATTTGAACTCAATAGACAATCCAATCTAATAAAATATGAAATTACTGGAAGGAAAAAATGCGATCATCACCGGTGGAAGCCGGGGTATTGGAAAAGGCATCGCCACGGTTTTTGCCAATCACGGCGCCAATGTCGCTTTTACTTATAATTCATCGGCTCAATCGGCTAACGAACTGGCCGATGAACTTAGTAAATTGGGAGTTAAGGCTAAAGCCTATCAATCTAATGCCGCCAGTTTTCAGGAGGCTGAGCAATTAATAAAGGATGTTGCTGAAGATTTTGGAAGTATCGATATTCTTGTCAATAATGCCGGAATCACCAAGGATAACCTTCTTATGAGAATGAGCGAGGAAGACTTTGATAAGGTAATAGAAGTGAACCTGAAGTCTATCTTCAATATGACCAAAGCCGTACAGCGCACTATGCTAAAGCAGAGAAACGGAAGTATTATTAATATGAGTTCTGTAGTTGGGGTGAAAGGAAATGCGGGACAGGCGAATTACGCGGCTTCCAAAGCAGGAATTATAGGCTTCTCTAAATCTATGGCTTTGGAGTTAGGATCCCGAAACATACGCACCAATGTAATCGCTCCCGGCTTTATCGAAACCGAAATGACCGGGAAACTTGACGAAAAAGTAGTGGAGGGCTGGAGAGAGTCCATTCCGCTTAAAAGAGGAGGTAGTCCTGAAGATATAGCCAATGCCTGTGTATTTTTAGGAAGTGACCTAAGCAGTTACATCACCGGCCAGGTTTTACACGTAGATGGGGGTATGTATACTTAAAATTATAAATTTGAGAAATACTTTAAGGGAGGCAGTTTGCTTCCCTTTTTTTATCTGAAATTTTAAAATTGAGCATAAAAAAATCCCTTCAGCAATTGAAGGGATTACTTTGTAGCGAGAACGAGATTTGAACTCGTGACCTCCGGGTTATGAATCCGACGCTCTAACCAACTGAGCTACCTCGCCTTATAAATGAAATCGGCCGCAGGGCCTGCTATTACAAGCCTTCGGCTTTTCTGTAATGCGGGTGCAAATATAGAAACTATTTGCTTTGGCACAAACATTATTTTCCAAAATATTTAATTTGTTTTCTTTTAATCTTTATAAAGAATATCTATATTGCCCGTAACTAATAAATCTAAATATGGAAGAAAAGATTAAGTACGAAATGGAGTTTCCTATTCATGCTTCTCCTTCATTGTTATATCAATATATTTCAACTCCCTCTGGTTTAAGCGAATGGTATGCCGATAATGTGAATTCACGCGGGGAGATTTTCACTTTTATTTGGGAAGGGAGCGAAGAAAAAGCCAAGCTCATTAGTAAGAAAAATGAAGAGCGGGTGAAGTTTAAATGGCTTGCCGACGAAGATTCTCCCTACTATTTCGAAATTCGTATTCAGGTAGATGATATTACCAAAGATGTTTCGATAATGATTACCGATTTTGCCGAAGAAGATGAGGTAGATGAGGGTAAGATGTTATGGGAAAATATGATTTCAGACCTGAAACAGGTTCTTGGTTCGGTTTAAAAATCAAAGCATAAATACTACCTTTGCCCCTGCTAAAAACAGGGGCTTTTTTATGCCTTCATTTAAATTCAGTAACTAGTGATCAATCAAAACGGAACTTTAATCGAAAATGACGAATCAAAACTATCCATCTTCAATAGGGGGTTCGCCTATGGAGATATGGTTTTTGAAACTATTAGGGTGATTAATGGGAAAATAATGTTCTGGGAAGATCATTACTTCAGGCTAATGGCTTCTATGCGTATTATGCGAATGGAAATCCCCGCTTCTTTTTCTCCTGAATTTCTTGAGGAACAAATTCTTGATCTGATTACGGCCAATGGCCTGGAAAAATCCCCGGTAAGACTGAAGTTTTCTGTTTTTAGAAAGGAAGGCGGATTATACATCCCGGCAACGCGCGAAATAGATTACCTGATGAGTTGTTCTGAACTGGAAGATGCTTTTTATCTCTTTAATGAGGAGACTTACGAAGTTGAACTTTTCAAAGATCACTATATCACCAGTGGTCTGTTATCGAGCATTAAATCGAATAACCGCGCTGTAAATGTGTTAGGAAGCATTTTTGCGCAAGAAAATGACTATGACAACTGTTTTCTAATCAACGAAAAGAAAAGCGTGGTAGAAGCTTTAAATGCTAATATTTTTCTGGTAAGCGGAAAAACTATTAAAACCCCACCAATTTCTGAAGGTGCTTTAAACGGCATTACCCGAAAGCAAATTATAGAAATTTTAAAGAAATCTGATGAGTATAAGCTCGAAGAAACAGGCATTTCTCCATTTGAGCTTCAAAAAGCCGATGAAATCTTTTTAACCAATGTAATTGTGGGAATTCAACCGGTAAGTAAATACCGCAAAAAGCAATTCGAAAATAAGGTAGCTAAAGACCTTCTGGGAAAACTAAATACCCGGGCAAGGCTTGGTCAATTATGAGTAGGATTTTCGGGCGCATTGCACCATAGCAGGTAATCCCCGCCCAATTCTTTCATCTTGTCTTTCCAGAAAGAATTATAAGGCCGTTCGATGAGGTTATTTTGATCTTCATTTGAAGTAATCACCCAGGAGTGGGAGTGTAGCTCCTCTTCCAACTGGTGAGCATCCCAACCCGAATAACCCAAAAAGAAACGAATTTGTTTTTCGGTGATTAAACTCTGAGAGATGAGTTCCATCACTACCTCGAAATTACCGCCCCAGTAAATACCGTCGGCAATTTCTATGCTATCTGGAATAAGGTCTGGCACCCGATGAATAAAATACAGGTTGTCCTGTTCTACAGGGCCACCATTGTATACCTTAAACTTCACATCGAGCTCGGGAATAAGATCTCTTAGCGTGAAATCCAGTAATTTGTTCATAATAAAGCCAACCGAACCTTTATCGGAGTGATCGGCTAACAAAACTACCGATCGGTTAAAGGTAACGTCTCCAATTATAGATGGCTCTGCTACGAGAAGATGGCCTTTGGTTGGTTTTAAAGCGATCATAACAGGTTAGTTTTTATCTAATCTAAGCTTAATTTGAAAAGAATTCAAAAATTTAAAAAAAATTTCACAAAAAAAGGCTTCTCACAGGAGAAGCCTTTAGATTTTTTACTAATACAAATTATTAGTTCACAGCTTTCTGTAGGTCAGCTCCGGCTTTAAACTTTACAACGTTTTTAGCACCAATTTTAATGGTCTTACCGGTTTGTGGGTTTCTTCCTTCACGGGCAGCTCTTTTAGAAACTGACCATGATCCAAATCCTACTAGAGATACACGGTCACCTTTTTTAAGAGACTTCTCTACGTTTTCAAGGAAAGACTCTAAAGCTTTTTTAGCAGCTGCTTTTGAGATACCGGCGTTTTCTGCCATTGCATCGATTAAATCTGTTTTGTTCATAATTTGAATTTTAAATCAATTGTTGGTTAAACATTCTGTTAAATTGCTTTACAAATTTATATGGAAATCTTTGCCACGCAAGTAATACCAAGGGAAATGGCCTGGATTGTTAATAACTTTAACGTTTTGTTAATAAACAAGGCTGGTTTTTGTCATTTTTTTCTAATTTCAGCACTGGTAAGGCTTTAGAAGAACCTGGCTGCATTTTCAAACTCATATCCGTTTAAAAGTGCTTTTACCGGCATTTTTCTTTTCCCGGGAATTTGAATTTCATCGATAATCACAAACCCGTCTTTGGCAGCTACCTTAATCTGCTTTTCCTCGATTTTTATCGAGCCGGGTAATTCCTGGTGCGTATCTTCTTTGGCCTTGGCAGAAAATAATTTTACCTGTACCACTTTTTCTTTATTCTCAAGTTGTGTCCAGGCTGCCGGGTAGGGGTCCAGCCCCCTAATATGGTTCACAATTTCATCTACCGACCTGCTCCAGTCTATTTTTGTATTATCCCGGTTTAATTTTGGAGCTTCTTTAAGCTCTTCTGAATGTGATTGAATTTTTGCCTTTACCTCTCCCCGTTCTATTTGCTCAATTGTCTCGAGAATTAACCGGGCTCCAAGCTGCATAAGTTTATCGTGTAGAATTCCGGCGGAATCCTCCTTTTCGATTGCAATTTGTTTCTGAAGAATGATAGCCCCTGTGTCTATCTTTTCATCTAAAAAGAAGGTGGTTACTCCGGTGAATTCTTCGCCCTTAATCAAAGCCCAATTTATAGGAGCCGCTCCTCTGTATTGGGGCAGGAGAGAAGCATGTAGATTAAAAGTGCCGTATTTTGGCATATCCCACACCTGTTTTGGTAACATTCTAAAGGCTACCACCACCTGCAAATTGGCATTTAAGTCCTGTAATTCCTTTAAAAAGCCTTCATCTTTAAGATTGGTAGGCTGTAAAACTTTTAATCCTTTTTCCAGGGCGAATTGTTTTACTGCACTTTGCTGAAGTTTCCTTCCTCGTCCTGCAGGTCTGTCGGGGGCGGTTATTACCCCTGCCACTTCATACCCGGCCGCTAAAATTTCTTTTAACCCGGCCACAGCAAAATCGGGCGTGCCCATATATACTATTCGTAATTTTTCCATAGCTTATTTTAATTTATAGTGGTTGTCGTCGCCTCGTATCACAATATCCTTATCGAGCAATAACTGAAGCACTCTTATAATATGCGCTTCGGGATAAGCCAAGCTTCCGGTTAAATCCCTTAATTCAACCGATTCCTTTAAGTAAGGCCGCATTTTCAGATAAATCGCATTCATTTGCTCCCGGGTTAAGCTGGGGGTCGCCTGCTGGCAAACTGAACATATTCTGCAGTTTTCCTTTAGATTTTCACCAAAATAGGCCAGGAGTTGTTTGCTTCGGCAAAGCTTATCGTTTTCCAGGTAATTTAGTACGGCTTCAATTTTTTCAGATTTTAAGGCATTTTGCCGCTTGATATATTTAGCAAACGGATTTATGCTTTGGTCATCTTCCCGGGGTTGTAAAAAAACTATAGTGGTGTCGTGGCTCGCATATTCAAATTCGATAATTTCTTTTTTAGCCAGGTCTTCCAGCAAGGCCAATGCATTTTCTTCGCTCACCCCCGATTTTTTACAAACAACAGGAAGATTTATTCGCACCAAATCTTCAAAAACACCCCCATAAGTTCTTAGAATACCCTGAAGCAGGGGAGCGTATTTTGGATTCTCACCCAGATAATAATTAAAATTCTGCCCCGGAATTAAAATTTTTATAGCGGTTCTTTTTTTGAATTCTTCTGAAAGTTTAATTATCCCGCAACGGTCTAAGGTTAATAAGGCATTATACACCTTTTGAGACCTTAATTTATAGACCTCGCAAAATTCAGCAAAATTAAAATTATGCTCACTGAGTTCTCCCTCGCCCCAGGCAATTTGAAAATAGGAATTCAACTTTTTGTAAATAAATTTCACCTCGCCAACATCGGGCAGATTGACCAAAAACTGATTTTTTAAAACGGGGATATCGCTTTTATTGGTAATGATCGTGGCAGAAGCCCTTAGCCCGTCTCTTCCGGCCCGGCCGGCCTCCTGGAAATAGCTTTCCAGGCTTTCGGGTAAATTGATGTGAATTACCTGCCTTACATCGGGTTTGTCTATTCCCATTCCAAAGGCTGTGGTAGCCACCATTATCTTATGCTTATTTTGAAGCCAGGCCTGCAGTAATTTCGATTTTTTTCCTGTAGGAAGCCCACCGTGAAAAGCTTCAGCTGAGAGATTTTTTGATTTTAAAAAATTAGTAATTTCAATCGCCGCTTTTCTGCTTCTTACATAAACGATAGCGGTTTCAGTTTTTTCCTTCAGCAGTGAGGTTAATTGGTGAAATTTGTCTTCGGTGGTAATTACATTATAAGCGAGATTAGCTCTAAAGTAACTTTGCTGCACCAGCTCAAAATGTTCTCTGCCCAGCTCCTTTAGAATATCTTCAACCACTTTTGGCGTCGCCGTAGCGGTTAACGCCATAACAGGGACTGAAGCTTGTGAATCGGTAAAGGCCTTAATGTTTCGGTAAGCCGGTCTAAAATCGTGACCCCATTGTGAGATACAATGCGCCTCATCTACAGCGATAAGGTTTACCTGCATTTGCATTAAACGTTCCTGTACCAATTCCTGCTGTAATCTTTCGGGAGAGAGGTATAAGAATTTATAATTTCCGAAGATGCAATTATCCAGGGCCCGGCTTATATCTTCAAAGCTCATTCCGCCTAAAAGGGCCATAGCTTTGATGTTTTTTTGCTTTAGGCTGTTTACCTGGTCTTCCATCAATGCAATTAACGGAGAAATCACCACGCAAATCCCATCCTGCATAAGTGCCGGTACCTGATAGCAAATAGATTTGCCACCACCGGTGGGGAGTAAGGCCAATACATTATTTTGATCTAATGCTTGCTGAATCACAGAAAGCTGGCTGGGCCTGAAATCATCAAAACCCCAGTATTTTTTTAATATGTGTTGTGCCTCCTGCAAAGTTCGCAATTACAAGTAGTCTAAAATAAACTCAACGCGCTGCTCAATGCTGCCAAATGGTACAAGCCTTGGTTTATAACCAAAATCTGTATAGATCTTTTCAAGGTGTTTAGAGATCTTTTTAGCCTGGTCGAAACTTTCGTATCGTTCGTTGTCGCTTTCATAAATCTCTTCCCAGGGCGGAAGCAAAAAAACCTCATGATAGGTGTGAGTTTTACAAACCTCGGTGAATTCTTCAGGAATCTGGGTGTCAAAATAATTCATATAGGCCAAAACATCGGGCAGGCCTCTGTCTAAGAATACGGTTTGGGCCGCCAGCATATCGGCTTCCTTAAATTGAACAATTCTACCTTCAAGTAATTTTTCGCTGAATAATAATGGCTTTTCAAGAAAGAGCTGGTCTATTCCCTGTTTTTGGGCTTCAAGGGTGATTTGTCTTGAAATCTCGTGCAGGCACTCGTGCCCCTGGGCTTCTAATCGCCTAATTATTGAAGATTTTCCGGTACCGGGTCCGCCGGTTAAAACTATTTTTCTGGTTTTCACCCGGCAAATTTCGACATTTGCATCCGATTATAAAAATGCGGTCAAACTTGTATCTTTGTTTTCTAATTGAAGAAGAAAATACAATGTCTAAGGAAAACAATTCAGAAGAATTTTACGATAAATTAAAAGCTCAACTCCAGGATACATCCTTGTGGCCCAGTGAATATCTTTATAAATTCATTGTTCCCAGCAACAAGGAAAAAATTAGGGAGATAGAGGATATTTTCGATAATATGGGCGCGGTAATCAACACCCGTAAATCGAAGAACGGAAAATATACCAGCGTAAGCATAAATGTGAGAATGAAATCACCAGATGCTGTAATCGAAAAATATAAAGAAGTTGCCCAAAAGGTAGATGGGGTTATCTCTCTGTAAAATATTATGATTGTAGAGAATATTTAGTATTTTGCAGTCGTTAAGCTTCTACAATAAGTATTACCCTTTAAATTTCAATTTTGACAAACGCATTAGAATATAACTCTGAAAGGAGTCAACTTATAATTCCCGAATACGGCAGGCACATTCAAAAAATGGTAGAACACGCCGTGGAAATTGAAGATGAGAAAGAACGAAACCAGGTAGCGAAATCTATCATTGCCGTGATGGGAAATATGAATCCGCATCTACGTGATGTGGCCGATTTTCAGCATAAGCTTTGGGACCAATTATTCATCATTAGCGACTTTAAACTCGATGTTGAATCTCCTTTCCCCAGGCCTACCCGTGAAATGCTGGAAGAGCGTCCCGACCCTTTAAGGTATCCGCAAAACTTTCCAAAATATCGTTTCTACGGAAATAATATTAAACGTATGATCGATGTTGCGAAAAGTTGGGAAGAAGGCCCAATGAAAGAGGCGCTTATTTACACCATCGCGAATCACATGAAAAAGTCTTATCTGTCCTGGAACCGGGATTCGGTAGATGATGAAGTGATTTTTGGTCATTTAAGAGAGCTTAGTAATGGAGAGCTTAACCTTAAAAGTCTGGATGAAGACCTTACCCAGGCTTCAGATCTCTTAAGAAGCAAGAAAAAGCCGGCAAAAAAGTCAAATCGAAAAGGTGGCCGTAAGCGCTATTAAATCACTTTAATTTCTATGGGAACATTTAAGATTGAAGGAGGTCACGCGCTTAAAGGAAGTGTTCAGCCTCAGGGAGCAAAGAATGAAGCCCTGCAGATTCTTTGTGCGGTTTTATTGACTTCAGAAGAAGTGAAAATTCACAATATCCCCGATATACTCGATGTAAACAAACTTATTGGCTTGCTCGAAAACCTTGGGGTACGTATTAAAAAACTGGGGAAGGGAAGTTACAGTTTTAAAAGTGATGACCTTGATCTTGATTATCTAAGCAGCGAACAATTTAAAAAAGACGGAAGCGGTTTAAGAGGCTCGATTATGATCGTGGGCCCATTATTAGCCCGCTTCGGAAAAGGATATATTCCACGCCCAGGTGGTGATAAAATTGGGCGTAGACGCCTTGATACCCACTTTGAAGGTTTTATAAAACTGGGTGCAAAGTTCAGGTATAATAAAGAAGAACGTTTTTATGGCGTGGAGGCTCCCAACGGACTAAAAGGGGAGTTTATGTTGCTGGAAGAAGCCTCGGTTACAGGTACAGCAAACATCGTTATGGCTGCGGTAATGGCTAAAGGCAAAACCACTATCTACAATGCGGCCTGCGAACCCTATTTGCAGCAGCTTTGCAATATGCTGAATTCTATGGGCGCCAGGATTAAAGGTGTGGGTTCTAACCTGTTGGAAATTGAAGGAGTAGAAAAATTGGGAGGTTGTGAGCATACCATCCTGCCCGATATGATTGAGATAGGATCCTGGATTGGATTGGCAGCGATGACCAAAAGCGAGATTACGATTAAGAACGTGCGCTGGGATATGCTGGGATTAATTCCTGTTACCTTTCGAAAATTAGGAATTCAACTGGAGCAAAGAGGGGATGATATTTACATTCCTCCACATACCAATGGCTACGAGGTACAAAGTTTTATAGATGGCTCTATAATGAATATTAGCGATGCCCCCTGGCCGGGATTCACCCCCGATCTTTTGAGCATCGTACTGGTTGTGGCAACACAGGCCAGAGGCAGCGTGCTCATTCATCAAAAGATGTTTGAAAGCAGGTTGTTTTTCGTAGATAAACTTATCGATATGGGAGCCAAGATTATTCTTTGTGACCCGCACCGGGCAACGGTTATTGGCCACGATTTCCAATCTACCTTAAAAGCAACCACCATGTCTTCACCCGATATAAGGGCAGGGATATCTCTTCTTATTGCTGCGCTTTCGGCTAAGGGAACTTCGGTGATTCACAATATCGAGCAAATTGACCGCGGATATGAAAATATAGACGGTAGATTAAGAGACTTAGGAGCTAAGATTGAACGTATAGCTTAAGCAGAAATTACTAAATAAAAAGGCCAGGCCCCGGAATTTTCAAAATTCCGGGGCCTTTTTTGCATTTATGAAGCTAAGTTTTAAGCTTCGGTTTCAGCTTTTTTCTTGTTTTCTTTATAATGGAAAAGATTGTGTTCCTTAATCATTTGAGTGGTTTTTTCAGGTAGCATATCTTCCCAACCTTCTTTCCCATCACTTATCATTTGCAGTACTTCTCTTGAGAAAATATCCAGGATTTCAGGATTGTAGTTTTTAATGTCTTCAACCCTTCCGTTGTATTTAAAGAACTTATACAATTCTTTCATACGCGGGTGTACTTTTAAGGTGTCGCTGTTGATAATCTCACCGGTTTCAGGATCTTTAAGTGGGTATAAGTAAACTTTGAGATCTTTAAAGAATAATTTTCCGAAGGCTTCCAAAATTCCACCACTTAGATGACGGTAATACTTTTCGTCGAATACATCGATTAAATTATTCACTCCCATAGCCAGCCCCATACGTTGTTTCGAATAGCGGGAGAAATATTCAACTACCTTATAATATTCCTGGAAATTTGAGATCATTACAGTTTGGCCAAGGGAGCATAAAAGCTTTGCCCGGTCCATAAAATCCCGTTCGTCAATTTCGCCTTCAGCTCTAAGGTTTGAGAGGGTTATTTCAAAGATTACTTCGGTATTATCCTTATCTACCTTATTTTCTTTTAAAAAGAGTTCCAGAGACTTTTCATACATATCCATATTCACCCGGGTAACTGGGCGAAAGCTTCCTCTAAGTGCCAGGATATTCTTTTTATAAAGGATTTTTGCCGGCAGAACATTATTCCCATCTGGGGCAAACATAACGGCTTCTGTCATTCCGTTTTTCACGAGTTGAAGGCTCATTAGCCTGTTATCTACATTTTCAAAACGGGGACCGCTAAAGTTTATCGTATCGATTTCTATCTGATCTTTGTCGATATGATCATATAAATATCGAAGCAGTTTTTTGGGGTTATCATATTTATAATAGGCGCCATAAATAAGATTCACTCCCAAGATTCCCAGAGTGTTTTGTTGATGTCTTGCATCGTTCTCGTGAAATCTAACGTGAAGAATTATTTCATTATAATCTTCATCGGGCTGCACCTGGTATTTTATTCCAATCCAGCCGTGGCCTTTATATTTTTTTGCAAAATCTATGGTAGCTACGGTATTGGCATAGCTGAAAAATAATTTATTCGGATGTTTTTCTCTGGAAATTCGCTCTTCGATCAAATTGATTTCGTGCGACAACATTTTCTTTAAACGGGCTTCGGTTACATAGCGGCGATCTTCTTCGATACCATAAATTGCGTCACTAAAATCCTTATCGTAGGCACTCATCGCCTTTGCAATGGTTCCTGAAGCACCTCCTGCCCGAAAGAAATTACGAACAGTTTCCTGTCCGGCACCGATTTCAGAAAAAGTTCCGTATATATTTTGATTTAAATTTATGCGCAGGGCTTTGCTTTTTATGGAAGGAACATTTTCAAATTCCTTGTCGCCCATTATAGTAATTGGCATATTTTTTCTTTTAGATAGATTCCTTTTTTGTGTTAACCAAAGGTACTAAAACGGCAGGCTATTCAAAAAAATAATAATTACTTTTGTGACCAAAATCAGGTTTTTTGGAAGTAATATTCTTAGGTACTGGCACCTCACAGGGTATTCCCGTTATTGGGAGTGACCATCCGGTTTGTTTTAGTGAAGACCCGCGTGATAAACGCCTGCGGGTTTCAATTATGGTGCAGTGGGATGGACTAAATATTCTGGTAGATTGCGGCCCCGATTTTAGAATCCAGATGCTGGAGAATAAAATCGAAAAACTTGATGCGATTTTATATACTCACGAGCATAACGATCATACCGCCGGGCTTGACGATATAAGGCCATTCTTTTTCAGGCAGGGCGATATTCCTGTTTTTGCTCATAAAAGAGTGATGGATTCCCTAAGACGCCGGTTTGATTACATTTTATCAAACGAAAACAAATATCCTGGTGCTCCGGGAGTGATCGAAAATCAAATTGAAAACAAACCTTTCAAAGTTTTCGGAAAAGAAGTAATTCCCATCGATTTTCGACATAACAGACTGCAGGTTTTTGGCTTTAGATTTAAGGATTTTGCTTATTTGACCGATCTTAAAAGCATTGAAGACGAAGAAGTAGAAAAACTGAAAGATCTTAAAGTTCTGGTGGTAAATGCCCTTAGAATTAAACCACATCACTCACACCTTAACCTGGAGGAAGCCCTTGAGTTTGTTTCCCGGGTTAATCCTGAAAGAGCCTACCTTACTCATATTAGCCATATGTTGGGATTTCACGAAGAAGTGCAGGCCAAACTGCCTGAAAATGTTTTCCTGGCTTATGATAAATTAAAAATTGAAATCTAAATAATGCGCAATAAACTCCTTGTTTACCTTTTTATTTTCGCTACCATAATAGGTATTTTTATCTATGTAAACGATAAACGTATTCTTGATGCCAAAGAGCAAAAGATCGAATCTTTAAGAGCTCAGCTAGAAGCTTCTGAAGCCAGAAATGACTCTCTGGGTAATACTCAATCTTCAGAAGTATATTTTCAACTTAAAGGTAATGAGGATGCGATAACTTATTTTGAAGAGCAGGGGATTGAGGTTAGTGATCTTACTGAAAAAATTGAGAACGAGTTACTGAGTCGTAATTCGGCCGATGCCGATAACGAATTTGTGCCTTTGGCGGGAATGAATGGACCTATGCGCATCAATAAAATAGCGGTGCTCAACCACAAATGGTTAATCGCCGATTTCACCGACGGCACCTATTGGGGAGAAGTCTTTATGACCTATGAAGTGGCAGAAGATGGAAGTATAAGCTTCCAAAGAGTTAGGTCCTTTTTATATCCGCAGTATTAAATTCGCTCTTTAAGCCAGGTTCTGAATTCATAAAAATTCTGAGGTGCCACCCCGTGTCCCACAGGAAATTCTGAATAGGTGTTTTCAATCTTTAATTTGTCAAGAAAAGGTTTGTTTAACCTCGCCCATTGTACTGGAATCACCTGATCCTGTGAGCCGTGAGAACAATAAAAGGCCAGTTTTGAGAAATCGTTTTTCTCAAATCCTTCCTTCAAAATCCCCTGATTTACATATCCGCTTAATGCGATCACATTTTTAACTTTCTCAGGATAAGATAAGGCCACGGCATAACTCAAAATACTACCCTGGCTAAATCCGAGTAAAGTAACATTATCAGCATCTACGGAGTAAGCCGAAATTACTTCATCGATGAAATTTGCGATTTTATCACGGCTTTCGATAGCCTGTTTATCATCGCTAAATTTTCCGTCGTTATTATCCCAGTGTATAGCATACCAGGCATTGCCATAAGGTTGCATAGGGTAGGGGGCTTTGGCCGAAACTATAAAAAGCTCCTCAGGCAATTCCTGTGCAAACGAAAAAAGGTCGTTTTCGTCACTGCCATAGCCGTGCAGCATTATTAATAGCGGGGCCTTATCTGATTTTACGAGTGGTTCTCTTACTATATATTCTAAATTCAAATTTTCTTTCATCATTATTTTACTGTACTAAACCATTTTTGAAAATAGGCTCCCAGAAGCGGTACTTCCTTTTCCTCACCCTGAATTGCCGTTACAAGCCCGTAAATACCGAGAACTGCGATAAATATGTAGAATGCAGAGGAAACCAGCCAGCTGTCAAAAAGCCCTACCAGAACCCCTAAAACATAAAACGTGATATGAATTCCAAAGGCCTGCCGAATATGAAATGCAGCAAAGGTATTTCGGGAATCCATATTCATAAAATAAGCAATTATGTTTCCAATAATGGTGAGGTAGGCCACGATAGCAGCTGTACGCCCCTCTTCAACTCGTGTATTCATCGCTTGTTATTTTCTATCGGCAAAGGTATTAATCTACCCAGATTCAGGAAAGGATAAAACCGTTTTTGGTGATAATTCCCAGGGCTTTTCCACTTAGTCTTTCACCAAGAAATATACTATTTTGTGAACTGGAGGAAATATGCTTCTTTTCAAATTGATACTCCTCTTCAATAAATAAGCTAAGGTTTACCTCACTTCCTTCAGCAATACTTACTTTCTTAAGACCAAATCGTTCTCTACCTCGTGCGAGAATACCGGCTGCTTCTTCTGCTGAAAATATCCTGCAAAGCGCCCCGAAAATGGACTCTAAACCAATACTTCCAAAAGCAGCATTGTCGAATTCTACTTTTTTATGCTCTTCATCCATTGGGTTGTGGTCGCTGGTTACCATATCTATAGTGCCATCCTTAAGAGCTTTTCTAAGCGCTTTGATATCTTCTGAAGTTCTCAAAGGAGGCAGCACCTTGGCATTGCTGTCGAATTCCAGTAGTTTTTCGTCGGTGTAAAAAAGATTATGAATAGCCACACTACAACTCACATCCAGACCCTGTTTTTTAGCCTTTTTAATGAGCTCAACAGATTTTGATGTGGAAATGGTTGGAATATGCAATTTTCCGCCCGTGTATTCCAACAGAAACAAATCGCGGGACACCTGAAGTTCTTCAGCTAAATTCGGCATTCCTTTTAAACCCAGCAGCGTGCTATTATGATGTTCGTTCACTTCAGCCTTTCCGGAAATCTTTTTTTCCAGAGGGAAAGATTGTATCAACGCATCAAAATTTTGAGTGTATTGCAACGCAATTTTAAGCAGATTGGGATTCGCAATCGGATTTTTATAATCATAGAAAGAGATGGCTCCCCCTTCTTTCATATCGAGCATTTCAGAGAGATCTACTCCTTTGTTGCCCAGGCTCACATTTCCAACAGGGTAGAGGCTCACCGGGTGGCCACTAGCCTTTGCTTTTACCGAATTTACCGCAGCATTATTATCTAAAACAGGAAAAGTATTGGGATTTAGGGCTACGGCTGTAAATCCGCTTTTTGCGGCAGTTTCGAGGCCATTGGCAATGGTTTCTCTTTCTTCAAATCCCGGCTCACCAAAACAAACACTGCTGTCAAACCACCCCGGGCTAACCGATAAATCGGGATGTTCTATCACCTCATCTGCTTTCTCATTTAATTTTTCACCGATTTTTTTTATTATCCCATTTTCTATAAAAATGTCGGCTACCTTCCCGTGAAAAGCAGAATTTGAATCGAAGATTTTGGCAGATTTTAGCAGTATTTTCATTTAAGATATTTTAAAAGGAGCATTTCAAGGATTACAAAAAACAAGGCAAAAATAACAAACCAAAGCCAAAACGACTTAATTTGAGTAGAGGCTTTTAGCTCATTAAAATATTCTTTGATGCCTTCGTTTGATTTTAGTATATCAGAATTTTCCGGGGAATTATAACTTAACCGGCTTTCAGCCCGATGGTAATTGAACGACAAATACATAAGACTTTCGTCTTTTCGGGAGACCTTGAAATTCCCGGCAGTTTCGGGTAAGTCATCTGTGGTAATCAAAACACGATCAGAAAATTTGCGTTGCAGAGGAATAAAAGTGCCTGATTTTTCATTTTCTAAATTCAGCACCTCGTCTCCAAATAGTTCAACGGGAATTTCAATTTCATTGTAGGCTTTAACCTCGTAATACAATCGGGATTGGCCCAGCGCGCTCATTCCCATATTATAAAAAACGGGTACGATTAAAGGTGAGTCTTTAAAATTGGAATTTTCCCGGTTTATTGCTGTGCTAAAGCTAAAAATGCGATTTCCCGAAGCCAGGAATGCACTATTATCCTGAAAATTTAATATTGGTCTCCCGCCATTAAGTCTGAAACTTCCCTTTACCCTGGGATAATCAAAATTCTCAATACGGGTTTCAAATACGTCCTTTAAGATGGAATGTTCAAAATTTATTTGAGTAAGCAGCAATTCGGACTCCTGCCAGTTTCCAAAATTTAAATTCTCTGAGGCACCCAGAATGCCTCGGTAATCGCCTACATTTCCATTCTGAGCCGGAATCAGAATAATCGTAGCTCCATTTTCCCTGGCATTTCTTAAGTTGTTTTGAAGTGCAGAACTAAGCGAGGATAGTTCGTTTAGAATTATCAAATTCGCTGCAGAAAGACGGTTGAAATCTATTGCCTCTGGTGAAAAAGTTTCCAGGCTAAATTCAGGTGCTGTATAAATTCGTTCCAGGAATGAATTATTTTCTCCTATCGCAATGGCTTTCACAGGATTTTTTGAATTAAGGCTGAAGTAGAGGCTATTGTCATATTGCAAATGTTCATCTTCAATTTCTATCCTTCCTTCTGTTATTTCTGAAGTTCCTAAATTGAAAAGCAGTTCTGCATTCTTTTCTGCCTCAAAGCGCGCCGTGGAACGGGCTAACAATTCATTTGCATTATACACCGCAACAGGGAGATTTACAGCCTGTTCATTATTGGTAGATAGCCAGACTTTCAGTTCAATTTCTCCTGAAGTATTTCTGCCAGAACTTGCAGAATCTATACTAAAATTAGTAGTGTTGACCGGGTTTAAGGCAATGCTTTGTAACTCTAAATTGGTTATGCTATCGGATTCAGAAAAAGCAAAACTTTCCTGAAAGTCGCTAATCAGTAGGAGTTGTTTTTTTTCGCTACCGGCATCATGAATTTTTAACAGCAGAGATTCGAAATTCAGATTATCGGGGCTGTATTCGACGGACTGCAGTTTTTCTCTTAGCTCATCGCCGGGCAAATCTTTAAATTCATCAGAGTTGGTGAGAAGGCTAAAACTTTCTTCAGCAGGTAAATTTTCGAGTAATTCCTGGATGGCCCCTTTGAGCAATTCTCCTCGTTCTCCGGGAGCCTGCATACTAAAAGAATTATCCAGATAAATTATTTTTTCTGAAGTTTCCTGCGCCTGCCGGGCCGGAAGGTAAGGCTGGCTAAAAGCCAGAATTAAACAGGCCAATGCGAGCATTCGCGTGAATAGAACAAGAAATTTTTTGAGCCGGGAGCTTTTGCGGGTTTCCCGGGTGATTTTTTTAAGAAATTTTACGTTGGTGAAATCTTCCCTTTGAAACTTCCGTAATCTGAATAAATGCACCAACAAAGGAATAAGCAGAAGAAATAAAGCAAAAAGCAATTCGGGATTTCTGAATGCCATACTGGTGCGTAGTGTTTATCAAATATAGCAAATAGGATGCGTTTGATTAGCTGCGTTTAATTTTAAATTTAAAAGTACTGCCCTGCCCGGGTTGGGAAATTACCTCAATATCTCCCTTCATATTTTCTACGTGTTTTTTCACGGTGGCCAGGCCAATTCCGCTTCCCGGGACGCCATCCCGGTCGTGGCTTTCCAGAGTGGTAAATAGATTAAAGATTTTGTCGGCCTTTTCCGGTTTTATCCCGTTGCCGTTATCTTTTACCTGGAAATGATAGTACTCATCACTCTCCCTGAAAAGAATTTCTACTCTACGCCTGTCTTTTTTATTATACTTTAAAGCATTGCTAACCAGGTTCATAAATACCTGTGTGAGCGCGGCCTTGTTTACATGTTCCAATTTACCGTGGGAGGGATATTCGATTTCTACATCTTCAGCCACATTATACAGATCTGAAATTTTCTTTAAAAGATCGGGAAGGTGAACATCTTCAAAATCTTTCTCCAGCACGTGATCGCTTCGGTAGAAGCTTAAAATTCCGTCTACATAATTCCGAAGAGAGTAAGAAGATTCAACCAAAAATTCGAGATACTGCAAACTTTCATCTGAGAGTTTACCCTCATTTTCTTCCTTTAGAAGTTCGGTAAGGGAAATGATATTGGCCAGCGGGGATTTAATATCGTGAGATACAAGGCTGGAAAAGCGTTCCAGGTCTTTGTATTTTTGTTTTAGCTTACGTTGAACGTGTTGCAGCTTGTTTTTTTGTTTTCGTGACTCGAGCAGGTTCATACATTGATTGGCCAAAACCTCAAGCCATTTCAATTCGTCTTTTGAAAAACTCCGCGCATTTTCATCAAAAATGGCAAAGACTCCAATTTTATGATTTTGGGGTGTACAGAGACTCACGCCGGCGAAAAATTCATAATGCCCTTCATAGTCGCGGGCTTTTTCGAAAATTTCAGGCTGGTCGGCTTTATGTAACACCAGGCTGTCGCAACCCGATCGAATACAAATTTCTGAAAAGGAATGCTGCCTGGGAATCCTGGTCTTTTCGGCGCCAAATACCGATTTATTCCAGACTACATTTTTGTCTACCAGACAAATCTTGGCCACAGGTACATTGAAAATACTGGCAGCCAAAAAAGTAAGTTGATCATAATCTTTATCGGGACCGCTATCGAAAATAGCATATTCGGCCAGGGCTGCCCTGCGTAGTTTTTCGTTGTGTGTAATCCCTTTTTGCTGCATAAAGTCAAAATATTATTCAACTTAATTTAAGAACGGCAGGGTAGTAGGGCATTAAGAAATAGCCTGGCGTTTTACTGAAAATAAAAATGAAGTACCTTTTCCAACTTCTGAATTCACCTGGATAGTACCTCCAAGATTCTCCACAAGTCTTTTTACCGTAGAAAGGCCAATCCCGTTTCCTCGATTGCCGTGCCTATCGGTTACTGCTAAGGTAGTGAAAAGTTTAAAGATTTTTTGCTGTTTATCGGCCGGAATCCCGATGCCGTTATCGCTTAAGGTAAAATAATAGGCGCCGGCATCTTCTCTGAAACTAATGCTGATTTTTATCTTTTTTGAATCGTTGTATTTTAAACTGTTGCTCAGCAAATTCAGAAAAATTTGTTCCAGAGCCGACCGGTTCGAAAAAATTATATGATTGCTCTCGGGAAAATCGATCTCACAATCTTCTGAAATGCTAAGCATATCAATAATGTCTTCCAGCATATCGTGCAGGTCAAACTCCTCGAATGCCGAAGTGGCCAGGCTGTCACTTTCATAGTGCTCTAAAATGCCACTTATATAATGACTCAGGTTTAAACCAGCGTTTTTAAGGTTGGCGATATATTTTTTACCTTCTTCGCCCAGTTTATCTCCATATTTTGCCTTTAAAATATCGGCAGTGATAATCATATTGGCCAGAGGCATTTTCATATCATGGGAAACCACACCAGCGAAATCCTTAAGTTTTGCATTATGTGAATCCAGTTCTTTCTTGATTTTTTCCAGGATTAAATTTTTTCTTCTAAGGTCAAGAAGGTTCTCTACCTGCCGGGCTAAAATTCCAAGGGCTTCTTCCTGCTCCTGGCTTAATTCATTGGGTTTATGATCTATGACACAAAGGGTACCCAGGGCCATTCCATCGGGATCTAAAAGAGGAATGCCCGCATAATATATTATACTGTCTTTAGGTGCGGTGACAAAAGGATTTTCTTTAAATCGATCATCCAGCCTTGCATCTTTGACCTCCATTAATTTATTGGGTTCTAAAATAGCATGACTACAAAAGGAAATTTCACGATCAGATTCGCACATTTCACTTCCAAACCGGGATTTCATGAATTGTTTATCCTTTCCCACCAGCGAGACAAAAGCGATAGGAGTTTTACAGATAAAAGAAGCTAAGCGGGTTATATTATCAAATTCGGCCTCTGGTGGAGTATTTAAAATATTCAATTCTTCCAGCGATTGTAATCGCTGCAATTCATTCATAGGAATAGCCGGTTTGAGCATAATCATAGGAACAGATATTTGAAGAATTAGTAGCCTTTTGAATTCCCTAATTTAACAAATTTTCTGAAACTTTGTTAAACTTCACTTAAATTTAATTTGAGGTAGTCTAATTAAAGATGACTCGATTTTTAGTATTTCTCAAATACACCAAGGCCAAATAGAGCAAAATCATATTTTACAGGATCGCCGGGATCGAGTCGGCGTAAGGAAGTATCGAGTTCCATAAGGGCTTTGGCGTCGTTTTGCTTTCGTTTTAAAAGTTTTAATTTTCGGGCTACGTTGCCCGAATGCACATCGAGCGGGCAGGAGAGTTGAGATGGGGAGAGTTCTTTCCATATTCCGAAATCGACGCCCTTCGCGTCATTTCTAACCATCCATCTTAAAAACATATTGATTCTTTTGGCAGCCGAATTTTTCAGCGGATCGCTAACGTGCTTCTGGGTTCTTGGGGGATGAGGCAACTCAAAAAAAATTCTCTTGAATTGGTGAATCGCAGGTTGCAGTGATTTTTCTTCAGCATAACGCGAAAAAATTCTCTCCAAACCACCGTGTTCCCGATAAATATTCTGAAGGGATTTGATAAAGTATCTTAAATCTGTCCCGTTGAAAGTTCTATGAACAAAAGGCTCCAATTTTTCCAGATCTTCTTCAGAATGATTCAGAATAAAATCATACGGGCTGCGATCCAGCAATTGCATTAGATTATCGGCATTTTTCAAGATGCTTTTGCGATTTCCCCAGGCAATAGTTGCCGTTAGAAATCCTGAAATTTCAATATCTTCTTTTTTGCTGAATTCGTGTGGAATCTGGATAGGATCGGTTTCAATAAAACGCGGCTGGTTATATTGTTCGGTCTTGAAATCCAGAAAAGATTTTAATTCGCTTATTTTCAAAGAAAGATAGTTTTAGACAATTTCGCCATCTATCATCGTGAGCTTGCGGTCGGCCATATTTGCGAGTTCCTCATTGTGCGTAACGATGACAAAGGTTTGCTGAAATTCTTCTCTTAAACTGAAGAACAGTTTGTGCAAATTTTCGGCCGATTCGCTATCGAGATTCCCTGAGGGTTCATCGGCAAAAATTACATCGGGATTATTTACCAGCGCACGGGCTACGGCTATTCGTTGCTGCTCTCCACCACTTAGTTCGGCGGGTTTATGATGTGCACGGTGTTCCAGCCCCAAAAATCCCAATAATTCCATTGCACGGGCCTCAGCCTTTGATTTGGAAACATTTTGAATATAGGCAGGAATACAAATATTTTCAAGTGCGCTGAATTCGGGTAAAAGCTGATGAAATTGAAATATAAAGCCAATATGCTTATTTCTGAACCTGGCCAGCTCTTTTCCAGAAAGGCCATAAATATCTATATCGTTTATAAGCAATTCGCTTCCCTGTTTTTTATCGGGGGTATCCAGGGTTCCTAAAATTTGTAAGAGGGTGGTTTTTCCGGCGCCCGAGGCTCCTACAATCGAGACTATTTCACTTTTTTTAATATGCAGATGCACTCCCTTTAAAACGTGTAGATCGCCGTAGAACTTATGAATATTGGTGGCTTTTATCATTCCTGAAATTATGTAAGTTGAAAATTAGCCAAATTCGGGCTATTCTAAAAGTATTAACTGCTTAATCTATTCTTAAGATCGTTGTAGTCCATAAAGTAAACTATTCGAAGGCTTATAACCTGGTCTATGGGTTGACTGAACAAATTGCCCAAACTTCGCCGGTAATCCAGTAAACTCTGGTCATCCTGATTAAAAATTGAATTTCGGTAAAGCAAAATTGCTTCACTTCCAGGCGCGAATTGCCAGTTGTAGCTTAAATCGAGATTCCAGATATTAAAGTTGGTATTTGGGGTATTGTTTCCATTTATAAGATAATCGCGGGAGACCAAACGCCCATCAGGCTGTAGGTCGCTGTATCCTTCATCGTAAAAATGTGCGGTAGACCAAAAATTTCTGAAACTTAAATTAATAGCCTGTTTTGTATTAAAGTTATAACTCGCCTGCAAGCCGTTTTCAAGACTTTTCATATCCCGGTCTCCAAATACAACCTTAGCCGGCTGTAAGGCCACAAAGCTATTGCGATTATGTTCCATCGCGTAAGCGAAGGAATAAATAAGCGTAAACCTGTCACTAAATCTTACTCTCGGGCTTATGGAAAGCCTGTAATTGTTTTGAGGAGAATCAAAAAAACTGCCATAGGTAAACCTTATATCATAGGCGAAGGTTTTTCGGTAATCTGATGAAACCCAGGCCTGGCTTGTGATGCTGGGATTGTAGAGCACATAACTGCCTTCACGCCGGGGTTCAAAGAAATCTTTAAATTCTGAATTTACCTCTAAAAATCCACCAAAGGCAAACCGATCTACCGTCATCGCAAAGAAGCTGCCGCCAACCCCGGTGCCAACTGAAACATCGGGTTTATAACGTCTTTGATGATTTCCATAAACCTGTATATTATATCGGTTAAAATTTCCGCGGGGTTCAAAGATCTGGTAAGAGGTGCGCCAGTAAAAATTATTGTAATTATTGAAAAAATTAATCCCTAAATCATTAATGTCGTAGGTTTCGTTAGCCAACTCGTGAGAAAAACCATAACGAAAATTGCCCTTGGTACGATCGGCAGAAAAGAAGGAAGCAAAGCCCAGTTCACTTTTGGGTTCTTTATTTACATAACTCATCTTGGCCTCACCCTTAAAATTATAGGAGTTTTCTTTATTGAAAACATCGAAAAGAAAACCGGTTACATTGCCATCTCTAAAATTCCCGTTTCGGGTTACATTCGTATTAATAAGGCTGATAGAGGAATTCTTATTGAACTGCTGGTCGAAGACCAGAATATTGTAATTAGAAAGCGGTTCGGTGAGCATATTTCTTTCTTCGCCAGAAACAGTATCTCTAAAAACCGCATTAGCTTCATTGGTAATTGCATTAAAAAAGCCTATCCCCAGATTCCCATCGGTACGACCAGAGATTTTAAAAGCATTTAATAAATCGGCCCGTTCCGGATTTTCAACAATTACTTCGTTAGGAGCTCTTTCAGTAGACACCAAATTTCTCCTAGTTGGACTATCGCCTACACGACGCGAATAAAAAAGATCTCCTTTGGTAAAAAGCTCAACACCTTCAGTAAAAAAAGCACGGTTTTCTCCAAATTGTTGCTCAAAGGGGGTGAGGTTTAGTTCGACATCATCGAAGGCTACCTGGCCAAAATCGGGCACCAGCGTGGCATCAAGGGTAAAAGCATCGTTGATCCCATATTTGATATCCATCCCTGCGCTAAAAGCCGATTCAGTAAAATTTTCAGAATGTTTTACTTCAGCCGAAGCATAAGGATACAGCATCAACCTCACCGGAGGGGCAATTCCCTGTATTCCATTTAGCAGACCGGTGTGCTGGCTCGCTTTTCCTACCGCCCTATTTACATAATTCCAGGTATATTGTTCATTTCTGTGGGTGATATTTCGGGCGAACTGGATGGCCCATTGCTGTACCTCACTTTTTGGAAATCTTAGAGCAGAGTAGGGGATTTTAAGTTCGGCATACCATCCCTGTTCATCGTGTGAAATCGCCGATTCCCATACAGCATTGAAGGTGTAATCTTCATTTTCCCCAATTACTTTACCGTCTATCTGGGTGCCTGCAGCCGTAACTATAAACCGGGTTTGATTTTCCCCGTCATCGTAGGGATTGATATCGATTAAAAAATATTCAGCAATTCCAATATTATCCCTTTGAGTAAAAAGTTTCACCGTTTTCCCGGGATCTGAAGTTTTCATTCTGGCCCCAATAAAAATGGCCTCATCGTTATAAATTATTTTAACCTGGGTATCATATTCTGAAGGAATGGGGTTTCCATCGCCTGGTTCTAACATAACAAAATTACCGGCAATAGGTACGTCCTTCCAAACCTCTTCATCAAGATCTCCATCGATATCTGGGCTATTTTCTATACGTTGGGCGGTGTAGGATTTTCTTTGAGAGAGAGCTGGATTCTGAGCAAAAACAAGATTAGCGAATAAGAGGAAAAAAGCGCTAAAAAAAATGCGGTTAATCATTGATCGATGTGGGTTAATAGTGGCAGGAATAATTTTGAAAATCGATGAATCCCGACGCCTTGCAATATTAGCTAATTTCTAGTTAAACCAGGGGTTATTGTTGAGTATTTATATACATTTGATAAACAAAATTGAAAACTTTTTATATGAAACCAGCTCAAAGAGAAATTGCGGTTTTTGCAGGAGGATGTTTTTGGTGTACCGAAGCGGTTTTTCAAAGGCTACAGGGAGTAGAGGAGGTTATCCCGGGCTTTACCGGAGGTTTTATAAAAAATCCGCCGTATCGCGAGGTAATTACCGGGAGAACCGGCCACGCTGAAGCAGTTCAAATCTGGTTTGACCCTGAAATTATCAGCTATAAAGAATTGATGCTTGTTTTTTTTGCTACTCACGATCCCACTACTCTAAACCGGCAGCAAAATGACGTAGGCACCCAGTATAGAAGCGCGGTTTTTTACAAAAATGAAGCCCAGAAGGAAGCCGCCCTGGAAATTGTACAGGAATTGGAAAAACAAAAGGTCTTTGAAGATAAAATCGTAACCGAAATTACTGAAGCTTCCGATTTTTACGGGGCCGAAGAGGAGCATAAAGATTATTATAATCTACACAGGCAGCAGCCTTATTGCCAGTATATCATTGACCCGAAAATTCAGAAGCTTCAGAAACATTTTTCCGAAAAATTAAAGATTTAAGCTATGAGTTATAAATTTTATGAGGAATATGAAGATTCAACCACAGGGAATTTAAAGCAAAATTATTCTGAAATCCTCTCCCGAATTGGTGAAGATGTAAGCAGAGAAGGTATTGAAAAAACTCCCGAGCGTGCGGCAAAGGCAATGCAGTTTCTCACCCAGGGCTATACCTTAGATCCAGAAAAGATTTTGAAAGAGGCAATGTTCCAGGAGGCCTATGATGAAATGGTGGTGGTAAAGGATATCGAATTATATTCACTTTGTGAGCATCATATTTTGCCATTCTTTGGGAAAGCACATATCGCCTATATACCCGATGGATATATAGTAGGCTTAAGTAAACTACCCAGGTTGGTAGATGTTTTTGCCCGCAGGTTGCAGGTGCAGGAAAGGCTAACCCACGACATCCTGGAATGTATTAATAAAACCCTTCGGCCTAAAGGTGTGGCGGTGGTTATAGAAGCAGTACATATGTGTATGATGATGCGGGGAGTTCAAAAGCAAAATAGTGCAACCACCACCTCGGGGTTTAGGGGTCAATTTGAGAAAATTGAAACCCGTAATGAATTTCTGAAATTAATTAGCTCTGAATTACGTTAATAATACTGGCACCTTATTTGTGTTAATTAGTAAAAAAAAACCAATGACTATATCAAAAAATAAACTCTTAGTAAAAGGTCTTGTTTATGATGCATTGGGTATGGCTACAATGGCGGTACCGGTGGTTGGACCTTTTCTCGATTTGTTGTGGGCCCCTTACGCCGCAAAAAGAATGCAGGAAATGTACCCCGGAAAAAAAGGTAAACTGGCTTCGGTACTTGTGTTTCTGGAAGAGATTTTGCCGGGTACCGATATTATTCCAACCTTTACGCTAATGTGGCTTTATACCTTCGTTTGGAAGAAACAGGACGAACCACAGTTGCGTACAATTAAAGTGAAGAGCTAAACCTCAATAGTACACTCCAACAATTTTTAAAAGCTGCTTTAAAAAGGCAGCTTTTTTATTTGTAATAAGGTAAGTTTTAGTTGTTGAAAATTCTGGCCAAACCCATTCGGCTCAGCATTTTCTTTTCGAAAGCCCAAAAGAATTCAAATTGACCAAACAGCCAGCCAAAGGAAACAAGAAGTACCTGGTAAATAGGGAAAATAAGTAGAAGCCTGGCCGTCCAATATACAAACCAGGGAGTGGTACTTTCATAAATTCCTAAAAAATCACAAAGAGGCCCGGCCAATTTGGCCGAAGAAGAGCCTGTTATTGCAAAAACCAGGAGAATAACAAGAATTTGCCAGTTTGATTCAATGCCCCAACGTTGTTTCAATCTATTCATACTGCAAATATATTAAAAGCAGTCTAGAAAAAAAGTGAGGAGTATTAAATACGAGTAGGCACCGGGAAACTTTGTCCGTATTGGCGACTAAAATAAACAAAGTAGTTGTACAGCAAATAGTTCACCTCGTACCCATAATCAATATTAAACTCATAATTGATTTCCTGCAGATACAAATTGGGATCATACCTAAGAGGTTGTCTCACCCGGTTATTGTATTCATTTACCAAAATTCGGTTTTTGTTTTCCAGGTAAGTTTGATTGTAATATCCCCGGGGTCTGGCAATAGAATTGATAAATAAATTAAAGCCGGGTTCTATGATGATGATTTCATATTCCAAACTATCGTTGGCTATTCTAACCGTATCATTCTCGGCATTGGCTATGCGATCTGATCGCATTTTTCTATCGCCTGCAGAACCACAGGAGTAGAGGCAAAGGAGCAATCCTAATATTATAAGAAGATTTTTCATTTTTTAAATTTAGAAAAAAATCATTTTCCTCCCAGCATTCCCCCAAGCAATCCGCCACCTTTTTTCTTTCCAGATCGGGAACCGAATACCATTCCGGCAACATCATCTATTATACTGCCATCGCCATCGGCATCCAACAAGCTGGTTATTAAGGAAGAATCGTGCTTAGACTGTTTTCCCAGCACAGAACCCAGTAATGATTCCAGGCCACCAGCGCCTACATTATCTTTTCTTTTTTGATTTCCCAGTAAGCTCATAATTACAGGAGCTGCCATTTTTAAAATTTTGTCTACCGAGGCGCCATCCATATTTAAAGCGGTTCCCAAGCTGTTACTTATACCGTCTTTTTTTCCGCCTAAAATATGGCTTAAAATTTTATCACCTTCATTTATCATTTCAGAAGCAGGAACCTCCCTTAGATTATTCAATAGCTCTCCGTTATGTTTTTCACTTCGTAGTGCTTTATTCAAATTCTCTGCACCTTCTTTAGCCTGCACATTTCTTTTCATCGAGGCTAAAATTAGCGGCATTGCCATAGCCAGGACCGAAGAAATTTTCTCGGGACTTTCAGAAGTGGTTTCACTGGCTTTATTCACCAGATCTTTTCCTGTTTGCGTATTGAGTAAATCTAAAATTGAAGCCATAATGTTCTTTTTCTTGAAATTACGACTTTCCTTTTAGGCTCATAGTTAAAGCTTTGCTATTTAAAACTTAAGATTTAAAATGTGAGATAATTTTATCGGCGAGTTCTACTCCAATTCGTTCCTGGGCTTCCAGGGTTGCTGCGCCAATATGTGGGCTCAGGGATAGCTTTTCATTCATTAGTAACCTTACCGGTGGGTTGGGTTCATCCTGGTAGGTGTCCAGCCCGGCAAAAGCAACCTTACCGCTTTCTATAGCTTCGAGAAGAGCTTCTTCATCGATCACACCACCCCTGGCAGCATTGATGATACCCACGCCTTCTTTCATAGCTTCAAATTCTTTTTGACCTAAAACTGGTTTTTTCTGAGCAGGAACGTGAAGACTTATAAAGTCTGAATGTTTTATTAGCTCTTCAACCGGCTCGGTTTTGATAGGAATTTTAATGCTTTGGTGATTATAGAATTCCAGTTCTATACTGCGTTCACCTTCTTCCTTATCTGAAGCGATTACTTTCATTCCTACGCCCAGGGCTATTTTGGCTACTTCCCGGCCAATTCGACCGAAACCAATTATTCCCAGCGTTTTTCCGCGAAGTTCTCTGCCGCCAGCATAAGATTTTTTCAAACTTTTAAACCGGGATTCACCTTCCAGGGGCATATTTCTATTAGCATCGTGCAGGAAACGAACCGCGCCAAATAAATGGGCAAATACCAGCTCTGCCACCGAAGCCGATGAAGCTGCTGGAGTATTTACTACTTTAAGTCCTTTTTCACGGGCATAGGCCACATCGATATTATCCATCCCAACGCCGCCACGGCCAATAAACTTAAGATCGGGACAGGCATCGATAAGCCGCTTGTCTACTTTAGTTGCGCTGCGAACCAGAAGAGCTGAAATTTGGTTTTTATTTATATAATCGGCTAATTGCTCCCCGGCAACTTTAGTAGTAAAAACTTCGAAATTGGCCTGTTCGAGTTTAGAGATACCGCTTTGGGAAATTCCGTCGTTGGCTAAAATCTTCATTGGCTTTATAAAATTTGTGTGGTTTTGTTGTTTTTGACTAAGCTTTACTTTCCAGATCTTTCATCACGTCAACCAGTACCTGCACACTTTCTAAAGGAAGTGCGTTGTACATTGAGGCGCGGTAGCCACCTACACTTCGGTGTCCATTAAGCCCATTAATACCCGCTTCTTTCCAAAGTTTATCAAAGCTTTCCTTTTGAGTTTCGTCTGCCAGGTTAAAGGTGGCGTTCATTGGAGATCGATCTTCGGTGGCTGCGAAACCTTTAAATAGAGGATTGCGATCTATCTCGTCATATAAAAGTCTTGCTTTTTGATCATTTCTTTGTTCCATAGCCTTTACACCGCCTTTTTCCTTGATCCATCTCAGGGTAAGCATAGATACATATACCGCATAAACGGCAGGGGTGTTAAACATAGAGTCTTTTTCAAGGTGAACCTTGTAATTAAGCATAGACGGAATTGCTCTATCGATTTCCTTTAAAATATCCTCCTTTATCACCACCAAAGTAGTTCCTGCAGGTCCCATATTTTTTTGAGCCCCGGCATAGATAAGGTCGAATTTGTTGAAGTTTAAGGTTCTTGAAAAAATATCACTGCTCATATCACATACAAGCGGCAATTTAAGATCTGGGAATTTTTTTATTTGAGTTCCGAAAATAGTGTTGTTGCTGGTACAATGAAAATAGTCGGCATCTTGTGGAACTTCATATTCTTTTGGAATGTAACAGAAATTGCGGTCTTTTGACGAACCTACTTCTACTACCTCTCCAAAGATCTTAGCTTCTTTAATCGCCTTGCTGGCCCAGGTTCCGGTATTGAGATAGGCTGCCTTTTTCTGCAGAAGATTGTAGGCGACCATCAAAAATTGCATACTTGCTCCTCCCTGGAGAAATAAGGCTTTATAGCCCTTGCCATTTAAATTCAGTAATTCCAGGGCCAGTTCGCGGGCTTCTTCCATTACCGATACAAATGCGGGGCTGCGATGAGAAATTTCAAGAATCGAAAGCCCTGAATCATTAAAGTCTAAAACTGCCCTGGAGGCCTCCTGAAATACTTCCTGGGGTAATATACAGGGACCTGCGCTATAGTTATGTATTTTCATAATTTAAATTGGTTTGTACAAATATGCTAAAATTGAAACCTAAAGCCTGTTAGTAAAATGATAATATCAGGTTTAAATGAAAGGCTCAGGGATTTACAATTGCTGTAAAAAGGCTATAGGATCTACTCCATCGGCATAATCCCAGAGTTTGGGTTGCTGGGTTTTTCCAAATGGAATTTGATTTTTGTCTTTGCCCACAATACACTGGAGTTTATCCCGGTTATCTTTTAATTTTTGCCCTAATTCTTTTTCATCGGAATAAAATTCATAAAACAATCCGCCGATAGGGGAAGCAAAGTTTTGATCTTCTTTTAGGATTAGAAAACTGTTTTCCAACAATTTAAACTCGCTCATTAGGTACACGGCCTTATTATAATCGTAATTATTAGCATATTTATTCTGCTGAATAATATCTCTCCATTCATATATAGCCTTGAAAAATGCATCGAAATCATATCCCTGCGGCACATATAATTTTGAAACATTGCGACAGCCTAATCCGTAATATCTGAAAATGTCTTCTCCCAGTGCCTTTAAATCTTCGTGACTTTCGTTCCCGCTTAGAACTGCAACCGAATTTCTGTTTTTTCGAATAATATTTGGCTTGTTTCCAAAATAATATTCAAAATACCTGGCGGTATTATCACTGCCTGTGGCTATAACGGCATCGAAATCCTGCAACTGATTTTCGGTGAATTCGATTTTGTCTTTATAAGCAGGGTTTAGTAATATCAAATATTGCGCTATAAGAGGGAGCATTAATTTATCCTGTGAAGATAATTTTACAAGTACACTGTGCCCTGTGAGCAATACAGAAATGAAATCGTGAAAACCAACCAGGGGAATATTTCCGGCCATCACTATTCCCACCTTTTTTCCTCCTGAATTTTCCAAATCATAAGCCTGAAGCCAGGATTGCAGATTTTTGCGTTTGAGAGCATTATGCCATTGCTGAAGTGAAAAAACGATGTTCTCCCGGGTAAACCAACCATTATAGTGAATAGAACTATTTATGGCCTCATCAAATTTTTCAAAGACTTCCTGATTAAATGGTAAATTATCCTGCTTTTTATTTGAATTTACTCCAAATTGTCCCAGAAATTGCCCCAGGATTTCAAAATCTGCTATTCTTTCATCTATCCCCATATCCTATTTGGTTATGAATGCTATTGGCTTTAAATTTGTGTTTGCGAAATTAAAGCTTAAGGTGGCATATTCCTAAAATATGGATTGGAACCTTTGGTTTGACCCTAAATAAAAATTGTTATGGCCATTATAATAACCGATGAATGTATAAACTGCGGAGCCTGTGAACCCGAATGCCCTAATACGGCGATTTATGAAGGTGCCGACGACTGGCGCTATGCCGATGGCACCGATCTTGAAGGTGATATTGTGCTTCCTAATGGAAAAGCAGCGAATGCCGAAGAGCCGCAGGAACCTATTAGCGATGAAATTTATTATATAGTTCCCGATAAATGTACCGAATGTAAAGGTTTTCACGAAGAACCTCAATGCGCCGCTGTGTGCCCGGTAGACTGCTGTGTTCCAGATGATGATAATGTGGAAACCGAGGAAGAATTGCTGGCAAAACAGCGCTTTATGCACGAGGATGCTTAGAAAAAAATATTATTCTTTTTAGAATCCCACCCAATGCAGTGGGATTTTTTTTTGAAATCAACTTAAGTAGTCACAATTAGCTTTAACAATTTTTTTAGATTTTTATATATTTACTGGGTAGCCGCATAAAGGTTTCAGAAAAAATAGCTTTTATGATTCAGTCGTTTCAACTCAGGGAAATTTTTGATGCATTTCCTGAAAACTGCCTTTTATTAGATGCAAAAGTACCGGGATATCCCATCTTAAGGGTAAATAAGAAGTATCAAAAAACTACAGGCATTTCAAAAGAAGACCTTTTAGGAAAGAAAATTTTTGAAGCTTTCCCCGGAAACCCAGGCAAAGAAGAGAAGTTTCAGCAGCTTTTAAGCAATTCCATTCTTTCGGCAATTTCGAATCTGGAATCTCATAAAATCGAAAAATTGCGTTACGATTTACCCGATAATGAAACCGGAGAATTAAAGAAGCGTTTTTGGGAGGTTAATAATATTGCCATAAAAGATGAGGCCGGTACCCTTAGCTATATACTACACCTGGTAAAGGATATTACAACAAAAGTCATTTTAAGGCAAAAAGAGAAGAAGTCTATAAAAAAGCTTCAGGTGAGCAAAATCAGGTTAAAAGAATCTCAGGAGGTTGCTTTGATTGGAAGTTGGGAATTAAATCTCATAGAGGAAAAATTATACTGGAGTGATATGGTTCGTAAAATTCACGAAGTAGCTGAAGATTTTGAACCAGATTTGAATTCAGCAATTAATTTTTATAAAACCGATGAAGATAAGAAAACAGTAGCCAATGCGGTCAATAATGCCATTGAACTGGAGCAGCCATTCGATATTGAATTACAAATTATAACTGCTAAAAACAAAGAAAAATGGGTTCGGGCTACCGGCCGCTCCGAATTTAAAAATGGAGTTTGCCACAGAGTTTTTGGCGCTACACAGGATATTACTTCCAGAAAACTTGCTGAAGAGCGACTCGAGAATGTAAATAATAATATTCCCGGGGTGGTTTTCAGATATAAAAAATATCCCGATGGCAGCGATAAACTTATGTACCTAAGCAATGGCAGTCTAGAAATGTGGGGCATAAGCGCTGAAGAAGCCTCCCGGGACAATAGTAAAATCTGGGACCTTTACCATCCCGAAGATCTGGAAGATCACAAGAAAAGTATCGATAAATCTTTCCGGACGTTAAGCATTTGGAAACATGAATGGCGAATATTTCATCCTACTAAGGACTTACGCTGGAACCGCGGAAGTGGGACACCTCATCGAATGGTTGATGGCAGCGTGATTTGGGACTCTATCATTACCGATGTTACCGAGGAAAAATTAAAGCAGCAGGAAAAGGAAGAGATAGAAAGAGCCCTAATGTCAAGTAGGGAACAATACGAAAATTTGGTAGAAAGTATTGATGGAATTTTTTGGGAAGCAAAGGCCGATACTGTTCAATTTACTTTTGTAAGCCCGCAGAGTATAGATATTTTAGGTTATACCCCCGATGAGTGGTATTCTTCTCCTAAATTCTGGCCAGATCATATTCACCCTGAGGATAAAGATTTCGCGATTGGATTTTGTTCCAATGAAGTTAAAATGGGGCGCAATCACCAGTTCGAATATCGCATGATAAGTAAAGAGGGACGAAGCGTTTGGTTGAATGACATTGTGAGTGTGGTAAAAAGAGAAGGAAAACCGCCTTTGTTAAGAGGTTTTATGACCGATATTACCCGAAGAAAGGAAGCTGAAATTGATTTGCAAAAAAGCCGCGGCAGGCTGGAAAATATTATGGAACAATCATTAGATGTGATTTCCATAATTGATGCAGAAGGTAAATTCCTGGAAATTGGAGCTTCCTCTAAAAGATTGTTTGGCTATACTCCTGAAGAATTAAAGGGTCGTCAGTTTATCGATTTTGTTTTTAAAGAAGACGCGCAGATCACCCTTGAGGTTGCAGCATCTATTATGAATGGTAAACCTGTAACAAACTTTGAAAACAGGTATGTAACCAAATGTGGTGAAGTTGTATCCGTGATATGGTCTGCACGCTGGGTAGAAGAAGATCAGCTAATGTATGCTATTGCAAGGGATGCCCGGGAAATCAAGGAGGCTAAAAAGCAACTGCAGCTCAGCGAAATGCGGTTTAAGGGTCTTGTACAGGAAGGAGCCGATCTTATTGCGCTTTTGGATAAAAATGGGGATTATATTTACGCCAGCCCATCGTCTATTACCCAACTTGGTTTTGACCCCCAGGATTTAAAAGGAAATAATGCTTTTGATTTTATTCATCCCGACGATACCCCTAAGGCTACCAAAGCTTTAACCCAAATTTTTGAGGAAAAGCGAGTTGAAATAGAGGCTTTTCGGTTTAGACATAAAGCAGGTGGATGGCGCTGGTTGGAAACTATTTTAACCAACCGGCTTGATGATCCTGCAATAAACGGGATTGTGGCTAATTCGAGAGATATAACCGAGAAAAAATACTTCAGAGATCTTGAAAAACTTGAAAAGCAAATCTTTGAACTTCATTTTCAGAAATCCAGGGATTTAAAGAGTATAATTAAATTTTATCTGGAAGAAATTGAGAAGATAATGCCGGGAATGCATTGTTCTCTGCAGAATTTTAAAAATGCTGCTTTATTTTCCTGGGTAAATACCCAGGAAAGTAATTATTTGAAATTTCTGGAGAATGGACTTAAACCCGGGAAATCTCTAGCCAGTTTTGACAGGGCAGTAGAAGAGAAAAAAGAGGTAATTATTGAAGATCTTTCAAAACTGCCCGCTTCCTGTATTAAGGAACAACTTCTCAAACAGGGATTTTTCTCAGGCTGGTCATATCCTGTGATGAATGCTTCGGGTGAAATGCTCGCTGTTTTTACGGTGAATCATAAGTCGGCCCGAAAACCTTCTTATTTTGAAGAAAATATAGTAATAAGAGCTGTTAAAATTCTTCAGGTTATCATTGAATCTCATTTGAAGGAGAGGGAATTAAAACTACATAATGAACGATTTAATTACGTTACCAAAGCAACTTCAGATGCGATCTGGGACTGGGATCTGGTTAAAATGAAAATATACTGGGGCCAGGGCTTTGAGGAGCTTTTTGGATACCCTATTCAAAGCTTAAGTACCGATATTAGCAGCTGGACCGATCATATTCATCCGGAAGATACAGAGAGAGCTTATCAAAGCATACTTGAATGTATTGATGGAAACAAGCTGAACTGGGAAGAGGAATATAGGTATCTCCACGCCAATGGGAATTACAGGTATGTAAAAGACCGCGGATTTGTTGTGCGTGATGAAAATGGCAAGGCTTTGAGAATGGTAGGTGCAATGCTTGATGTTACCGAAAGTAAGATCTATGAGGTATCCCTTAAAAAATTAAATGATCATTTGGTGAAGCAGGCAAAGGAACTTGCAGTATCAAATGCCGAACTGGAACAGTTTGCCTATGTGGCCTCCCACGACCTTCAGGAACCTTTACGAATGGTGACCAGTTTTTTAACTCAACTTGAAAATAAATATTCTGAAAAACTCGATGACAAAGGTCGCCGCTATATTCATTTTGCAGTAGATGGCGCCAAACGAATGCGGGAAATAATCCTTGATCTTCTTGATTACTCACGGGTTGGGAGAGAGGAAGATAAATTGGAAACAATTAACCTCGAAGAACTAATAGGAGAAATTAAACACTTATACTATAAACAAATTCAGGAGAAATCAGCAAGAATCAGTACCCGGAATTTGCCAGAGATCAAAGCTCCCAGGGCTTCGACCCGACAAATATTTCAGAATTTAATTGGAAATGCACTTAAGTATAGTAAAGAGGAGGCACCCCCAAAAATAACCATTGAATGTGAAGACCAGGAAGATATGTGGGTTTTCAAGATAAAAGATAATGGGATAGGCATTTCGCAGGATTATTTTGAGAGAATATTTGTTATCTTTCAAAGGTTACACAATCGCGAACAATATTCAGGTACCGGAATGGGGCTGGCTATCACCAAAAAGATAATCGAAAATCTTGGCGGGAAAATCTGGCTCACTTCCAAAGAAGGAAAAGGCAGTACTTTTTACTTTAGTCTGCCGATAAGTCGGGTTGAAGAACAGAAAATTTAAACCTCAAAACCTAATAAAAACTAACCAGTTATGCATTCAGTTCATATTTTACTCGTAGAGGATAATGAAGGGGATATCTTACTTACTACTGCAGCCCTGGAAGAGGGTAAAATCTTAAATAAACTAAGTATCGCCAGGGATGGACGGGAGGCTCTGGATTTTTTAAACAAAACCGGGAAGTTTGAGGATGCCCAAAGTCCAGACTTAATTTTACTGGATGTAAACCTGCCACGTTATAATGGTCATGAAGTTTTGAGATATATCAAAGGCCATGACAGTTTTAAACATATCCCGGTAATAATGCTTACGACCTCATCTTCTCAAAAAGATATCAATGAATCTTATTCAAATCACGCAAACTGCTATATCACCAAACCTATAGAAGTGAATGATTTTATGGAAGCGGTATCAAAAATTAAAGATTTCTGGATAAATCTGGCTAAGCTGCATAGCCCGGTGGTATAATTACCAGGCTTTAGGTTTTTCTCCTACCAGGTCTTTTATGGCCTGTAAGGCCCTGTCCCAACCTTTCCCTGCCGAGGTATAATACTCATCGGCCTCAGGACCACGCGGAAAACCTGAATGTGTTACCACCAATACACAATAAGAGTTGTAGCATTCAATTTTAAAATCGATTTCAAATTTTGCCTTAAACGGCAGGTATTCATTCAGCCTTAAATAAGTGAAATCTTTAAGTTTTAACCGGGTATGGGGCTCAAAATGACTAATTTTTGCCGTTGAAGTATACTCAGGTTTATCTATATCTTCACCCCAGGTTGCGGCAAAAGTTCCATTTTCATCGGCAACGACAATGACCTGGCTGGCGCCCCACCATTTTTGAATAGAGGTGGGGGTTATAAGTGCTTTAAAAACTTTACCCCCACCATTATTGATTCTAATCTCTTTTTTAATATTTAAGGACATATAATTTTTTTAGAAAAAAAATAAAATATCCTTAAATATAGGCATTTTAAGTGCCAAAAGCTTGTTTTTTTAATGATTTACTAATTTGCAACACATTTAAATTTAAAAATGGTATTTTAATTTAAAAGTCTCTATGGCCCTGGCAAGTTCTGCTTTATCCTCCAAAAATGGAATATGTCCACCATCACTTTTCCATAATATCATTTCGGGAAAATCGATGATTTCATAGTGGTGGGGACCAACCATCCAATCCTGAGTGCCGTAAAAGAATAAAACCGGGATTGTTATTTTAGGAGTATCAAGGCTAAAATCTTTCCAGTAATCATCTATGTTAAGGGCTCTTGAACTAAACGAAGAATTCCAGTTGGGAATGTCGTTATAAGTAGCATTCAAAATTGAATCATTCTCCTGGTATTTATAAGCCATTTTCCAGAACAGGTCTTTTTCTCTTAATTTCTCAATATGTTGGCCCATTCTTCCCATTAGTGGCAAGGTATCATTCTCACAGCCCGGTATATTTTCGTCTAAAAATTCTGCGGCTTTGGGACTCCAGCTCTCACAAAAACTTTTATTTAGATTCAGGGTGCAGTTAATCATAAGCAGGCCCAGGTTGGCTTTAGGATATTGGGTGGCGTAAGCTGATTGTAAAATTCCACCAAAACTATGACCTAAGCTTAACCAGTTTTCGATGCCTAACTCCATTCGAATTTCTTCAAAATCCAATAGCATTCTTTCGAGGGAATAATCTTCAGTTTGAGGGCTGGAAGAACGGCCAACTCCACGTTGGTCCAGATAGATCACCTGAAAATTTTGCTCCATAAAATCACCGAAAAACTGCTCGAACCAGTAACTCCCAGAACCCGGGCCGCCGTGAATGTAGAGCAGGGGAGTGCCCTGGCCGGCTATCTTTACATAAAGTTTTACCCCGTCTGAAGTTGTAATAAAACGTTCATTCGCTTGAAGTATAGCTGAAAATAGAAAAAGCAGGCCAAACAGGCAGGCTTTAAAAAAGTGGGTAGTAGTTTTCATCTTTAGGTCTTTTTTCTATTGACCTATAAAAGATGAGTTTGTTACATTAAAATTGAAATTTTATAGACGGTATTCCAAAACCTGTAAATAGGGATCCCCATTAAGGTTGAGCAGGTAAGCAAAAGCAGGCTCGGTTTCCAGACCAATTTTTTTAAGTTCAATTATTTCCTGTTTAAAGTCTTCGCCTTTTTTTTCAAGTATTAGGGCTTCTTTGAGCAAATGCAAGTAAGATTCCTGCTGCTCAACCGGAAAGTTTTGTCCCATGAGCCTCACCTTAAATTCGCCAAGGTCAAAACAGCAATAAATGGTGTCAATCCCTCTTAGGTCTATATCCCGGATTTCAAAATTTTCCTCTTCTTGGAACTGGTTAAGTGTTTTAAAAAATTCAGCTTTATTTTCCCAACAGCAGTTAATTCTTATGCTATTTTGAGTATCGATATCTAAAGGAAGACTACCGGTGAGTACAGGCGTAAATTTACCGAGTATTTCCAGGGTTCGGGTTTGGGTGAGCAGTCGATATGCCTTCTTTTGTTTTTCGGTTCCTTTTTTAAGATAGGAAGGGTCCTGAAATTTCAGCATAAAGCAATTGACTCAAGAATTTTTATTCAGTTTCTTTGTTTGGCAGCGAATATAAGATGCCTAAGCCCCACAGCAAAAAAAAACCGGGAAACAGGGAAGACTTTAACGCCAGGTTTATACTTTAAGGATTTCTTTAACTTTTGAATAAAAAAAAGCCGCCCGGAAAACAATTTCCAGGCAGCTTCAACATAAAGACAAAAAGTATAAAATTTAATCGTCTATTTTTACTTTCTTCTTCACTTCTCCATCATCGTCGGTTTTGATTTTTACCTTTTTATCATCAGTTTTTACTTTAATCTTACCTTCTTTCGATTTTACTTTGGCATCTTCTTCTTCCATCATTTCCTGAAGTTCAGATTTTTCTTCCCTTTCTTCGCGGCAGGAAGTAAAACTAAGACTGAAAGCCAGTAATAATAAACTAAGTTTTACATAGAATTTCATAAAGTGTTGGTTTAGTGATTAGCAAATTAAAATTACTAAATTTTCTTTTGAAGAAATGGGCCACCCTATCATTTAATTGAATTTTAATCTGAAATGGCTTCGGTAGTACTGCCCCTTAAGAAAAAACAAAACCTCCCATTTTTTGGAAGGTTTTGAATAATCAACAATTCGGTTTTAAAATTATTTCAGGACAAGTAACAATTTCCAGATCATTAAAGCTTTCCATAGCTGTTTTCCTATCAACCTCTTCAGAAGCAGTACCGAAAATTGCCAGGAGAAGATGTATAAAAATATTCAGCAAAATCTTCATAATTAAACTTTTATAAAGTGGCCTAAACTATAATTTACAATTAATCGGTTTCGGGGCGCAGGCCCGGGGATGAACTCCCCGGTGCTGTTAAAACTTTCATTCAAGCTGTCCTGTACCGGTCTTTGGTAATCGTCTTCTTCATCCCAATTATCGGTTGGCTCCTCGTCCCAGGAATCTTCAGAAGATTCGTAGGTTGGGCAATTAAGACATTCGGCTCCATCTTGCGTGATGCTGAAATATTTCTCCTCATCACCCGATTTTAGAATGTTTCCGTTATAATTCGAATATCCCAGAAAGGAAGAGGTGTTGGCATCGGCAAAGACGCTGCTTCCCGCAGGTAGAAAAATGCTGATCTCCACTTCCTGATTTCGGAATTTATACTGTGGTTCTGCAGTTAAATAACTATCTACCAGCAAGGTATTATTGCTAAACTCGGTGCTGAAGTTAATATTTGCGGCCCTTTCTCTGGCATCCTGGTAATCTTTGCCGTCGGCCTGTTTTCTAATTTCCATACGTGCCACAGAATCGTTGGTATTTTTCACCAAAAGCCTGATGTTATTTCCATAGATCACCTTATTGCCAGCTTCATCATATTTAATTCTGAATTCACTATTGCGATAATCCCTTCCGGAAAAATTATTATTGCTGCGCATTCTTAGGTAAAGCGTGTCGCCCTGCTTAATCGGAAGCGTTTGAGAGCTGCTAACATCTTCAGTAAAAGCACGGCTGGTGCCTTGCTGGATTCCAAAAATGGATAAACCTATAACCGAAAGCAACCAGATTCCCAACAAAACCAGGCGGGCAGTAGTACCCACGGTTTTTACCTTTTTCATCAGTATTTTTAAACCCAGAATGAAAAGGAAGAAAAACGGAATTCCCACAGCGAAAAAAGCCAGAAGGCTTATTAGCCAAAGTGGTGCGCCTCCTGTGGCCAGGTCTACATAGTCTGCCCAGGGTGCTTCAATGATGCCAAAGGTGCCCACGGTAATTAAACCGATAAACAAGCTAATTAAAGTAGCCCCGGCAACCAGTAGCAAGAGAACTCCTACCAGTTTCACAAAAACATTTACGATGAATTTAATCACATCGGCCAGGCCTTTTGCAGCTGAATCGGCACCACTACGGGCTTTATTCCCGTATTTCTGGTAGTCTACATCCTTTACCTTTTCAGCCACATTATCAAAACCCTCACGAATTTTCTTTTCAATATTTGTGATTGTGACCTCCTCACCACGCATTGAAAGTTTATCGGCTGTAGTTTTGGCTTCTGGAACAAAAATCCATAAAGCGATATAAATCAAAATAAAGGCGCCACTCGAGAAAATGGTGAGCAAAATCCATAAGATTCTAATCCAGATAGCATCGATGTTCAAATAATGCCCAAGTCCCGAAGATACACCACCTATATAAGAGTTATCGGTATCTCTAAAAAGTTGTTTTTGGCTTTTACGGCTTTCGGTTCTTGTGGGTTCATCTTCAAAAATTTCATCATCCAGCACATAATCTTCGGGCTGGCCCATAATGGCGATTACCTCTTCTACCTCTTTAATGCGAATTACCTGACGCTCGTTTTTGAGCTTCTCATTGAATAATTCAGCTATACGGGCTTCGATATCGGCTATAATCTCATCTCTTCCCTGAGAATCGGAAAAAGAGCGCTTTATAGTATCCAGATAGTGTTGCAACCTGGAATAAGCATCTTCATCTATATGAAAGAAAATACCGGCTAGGTTTATATTTACTGTCTTATTCATGATTTTTCTTTTTTTGAGTGGTTACGATGTTTACAGCGGTTTGTAACTCTTCCCAGGTGGAAGTAAGTTCTTTAAGGAAAATCTTACCGGTTTCGGTAAGTCCGTAATATTTGCGGGGTGGCCCACTACTGGATTCTTCCCAGCGGTAACTTAGTAGGCCCGCATTTTTAAGTCGGGTAAGCAGGGGGTAAATGGTACCCTCTACCACCAGGAGTTTAGCGTCTTTTAGAGTTTCCAGAATTTCTGCTACATAGGCATCTTCATCGCGAAGTACCGAAAGTATGCAGTATTCCAGCACCCCTTTACGCATTTGTGCTTTGGTGTTTTCAATCTTCATAGCGTAGAGTTTTGAGTGTTGTTTGACTGTTCATTTTTTGATTGATGATTAGATGAATTAACTGGATTTTCCGGTTTTAAAAACGGAATGCTAAGCGGATATTTATAATATTTACCTTCCCCGGCCTTGATACTTGCGCTTATTACAGCAAAGAGTTCCAGAATAAGCAAGGCCAGTAGTAATACCGCAAAGATTATAATATAGGTAAGCAGTGGTAATGCCTTACTCAGTTCTTCGAAAGGATGATGCTGTGGTCCTATATACAATTCATCCAGCATTCCTATTCCCGAAGCTATAAAAACCAGCCCGGCAATACCACCAACTACCAGTACCACGAAATAGAGAAACAGGCTGATTTGAAAATTAAGCGCACTTCGCCCGTGATGGTCTATAAACCTGTCTTCTTTTTTCGTAAGCCATAATATTAATGGCAGAATAAAATTTCCGAAGGGAATGAAATACTTCGAAAAGGTTGATAAATGGATTAATACTCCCAGAGTAGTATCCTGTTTTTTGATTGATGAGTCCATAACATATTAGATTTGAATACAAATATATATCTAAAAGAAGGTATTTTGCAAAACATAGTACCTAAATTTAACATTTTATTAATTATTTGAAGTATTCGATAAGTAAATAATTTTGAATAATTTGTAGCAAAACCAAACAACATGAACTTTACAGCATCCAGGCTAAATAAATATTTAATGTTCAAACTCCCGGCCGCATATATGTGTGGGGTAAGGGTAAAAGAAGTTTCAGAAACCAGTTGCGTTACCACGGTAAAGCATTCTTGGATCAATCAAAATCCGTTCAAGTCTATGTATTTTGCCGTGCAGGCTATGGCGGCCGAATTAAGTACGGGCGCCCTGGTGATGAATGCACTTCAACAATCACCCCATAAAATTTCTATGCTGGTGGCTCAAAACAAGGCTGTTTTTAAAAAGAAAGCTACGGGGAAGATAAGCTTTGCCTGTACCGAAGGAGGGAAAATTCCGTTACTTCTAGAGAAAGCAATAGAGACAGGTGAAGGCCAGACTTTTTGGTTGAAGTCTACAGGCCTTAACCAGGCCGGGGAAGTGGTTGCCGAATTTGATTTTGAATGGACCATAAAATTAAAACCTGCGATAAAAGCATAATTCTATAATTATGAATGCACACGAGATAGATTACCAGATCTTCGGGGAAGAAATGCAGTATGTCGAGCTGGAACTCGATCCCCAGGAAGCCGTAGTTGCTGAAGCCGGAAACTTTATGATGATGGATAACGGCATTCGAATGAATACGATTTTTGGAGATGGCTCCTCCAAAAATGAGGGCGTTTTAGGTAAAATTTTAGGTGCAGGCAAGCGATTGTTAACCGGTGAAAGTTTATTTATGACGCTTTTTAGCAATGAAGAGCAGGGAAAAAAGCGAATAAGCTTTGCATCTCCTTATCCCGGTAAAATCATTCCAATAGATCTTACCCGCTATGAAGGGAAATTTATTTGTCAAAAAGACGCCTTTCTTTGTGCTGCAAAGGGGGTGGCCATTGGTATTGAATTTAGCCGAAAACTGGGCCGTGGATTTTTTGGAGGCGAAGGTTTCATAATGCAAAAATTAGAAGGCGACGGTATGGCCTTTGTTCACGCCGGGGGTACGATGGCCAGAAAAGAACTAGCAGCCGGTGAAAAATTAAAAGTTGATACAGGTTGTATCATTGGATTTACCAGAAATATTAACTACGATATTGAATTTGTTGGCGGAATTAAAAACACCCTGTTTGGCGGAGAAGGTTTGTTTTTCGCCACACTTACGGGACCCGGGGTGGTTTACGTACAATCTTTACCATTTAGCAGATTAGCCAGTAGAGTTTGGCAGGCAGCACCTCAGGGAGGTGGCAAAGATAAGGGAGAAGGCAGCGTACTTGGAGGCCTGGGAGATATTATGCGCGGGGATAACAGATTATAATCCCGTTAAATTAAAGTTTTTGATTTTAAATGTTAAAAAGTTTTAATATATTTAGACATCAAAATTTCACGCCTATAGACCAATTCTACTTTTTCAGAAAATCTAACTAATAACTTAATCTTTAATGCAACTATGGCGAGAGCAATGTTTGAGTACACCAAAACAGTCCTGAATAAGGTGAGTTTTGATGCTACTTTGTTCTGCAAGGAGGTGAAAAAAGCCCTGCAAAGGTTATTACCTCACGAAATTGAAGAACTTAAAATCTGGATTTTAGCCCTTACCCGGCAAAATCCGCAATTGAACCAATGTCTAATTTATCTTAATAACTGAAAAAGCGGCGAAAGCCGCTTTTTTGTTTTTAGGTAATCCTAACTTGCTTTCGTGACAGGGATTAGGTTTGAAATTCTTTCTTTTTATTTAATGGGCTAATAATTTTCACATCCTGAAAAGCTATGGCGCCTTTTACTACCCCTGCAATTGTGCTTCTTAAGGCTTCGATAATCTGCATTTTTAATTCGCTGCGATTGTAGATTAAGCTCACCTCACGGGCTGGCACCGGATCCTGGAACATCCGAATATTTTGTTTTTCCGACTCTTTTACATCCAGACTGTGCAAATAGGGGAGCAGGGTCATTCCAAGCCCTTCGTTTGAAAGTTTAATCAGGGTTTCAAAACTTCCGCTTTCCAATTGAAAATGATCGTCTCTAAAGTTGCGATTGCTTTTACAAAGATTGATCACCCCATCTTTAAAACAGTGGCCATCTTCCAGAAGCAAAATATCTTCAATTTCCAGGTCGTCGATTCCAATTTTATCTTTTCCGTGCATTCTATGTGCTGCAGGTATATAAGCTACAAATGGTTCGTAGTATAACGGGTTTTCCTTAATTCCCGGCAATTCCAGCGGAGTGGCCGCTATGGCTGCGTCTAAATGTCCTTCCTTTAGGCGTTCAATTATAGCGTCGGTATTGAGTTCTTCTATCTTAAGCTTAACCTTAGGGTATTTTTTGATAAAATTCCCAATAAACATTGGCAAAAGTGTAGGCATAACGGTAGGAATCACTCCCAGTCTAAAAATTCCACCTACAAAACCTTTTTGTTGATCTACGATATCCTGAATACGGTCACTTTCATTCACTATATTTCGGGCTTGCTGCACAATTTTTTTCCCGGTTTCGGTTAGCTGTATAGGCTTTTTGCTACGATCAAAGATCAAAACGTCAAGCTCTTCTTCCAGCTTTTGAATTTGCATGCTTAGGGTAGGTTGAGTAACGAAAACCTTTTGAGCTGCTTTGGTGAAATTCTTATGCTCTGCTACTGCAAGTACATAATGAAGTTGAGTTATGGTCATAGATTTGTAGATCTTGTTTCCGGCAAAGGTATTGGTTTTTTCTATTCTAAATTAATCAAATCAAAGATTTGACTATACTTTAAAACTTAATCCAGAATTTCAATTTTCATCTCTAGATTATCTACCGGCCATTCTGAATTTCCGGTTTCTACTTCTGCGATTTTCTCGGCTACTTCCATTCCTCTGGTTACCCGGCCAAATACCGTATGATCGTTATCTAAATGCGGGGTTCCCTGCTTATCCATCACGATAAAAAACTCAAAGGGAGAGGAAGCTTTACTCACGTTTTGTTCATTGTATTTAGCTGCTGAAAATGCCCCGTAATGATGTTTATGACCAGCCTTAAATTCACTGGGAATCAAATAAGAACCTATGCGATTGCGATTATAATTGGTTGCCCTGTTATCGGCATTTCCTCCCTGGATCACAAATCCTGGTGCCACCCTGTGAAAATAAGTGTCATCAAAATATCCCTCTTTCACCAGTAAAATAAAATTCGCTCTATGCAATGGGGTATCCCGGTAGAGGCTTACTTCTATCTCTCCAAATTCAGTGGTGATCAACACCCGGGTTTCAGGATTTTGGCGGCCGTATTCCCTTAAAAAGGGCATAAGCCTTTCCTGCGGAATCGGTAAAATACTATCTAAAGGATTCTCTTCTGAAGCAGTATCATTTGCATCTTTGAGGTAGGCGGTTTTTATGGAATCCAGGCGTCGTTTTTCTGCATCAGCAGTGCTTTTTGAGGGGGTTTCCGAAGTATTTTTCCGGGAAGATTGCTTATCTTCACAACTTGCAAAAATCAGAATAGCAAAAAGACTAAAGATCGAAATTTGAATGCGCATGGAGTTTCAGAAGTTTTTAAATATTATTCCAAAATTAAAAAATTTAGACCTTCCCGGCTTAGCTGCGCACAAAAAACTGGTGCCGCAACGCAGAATTAAGGAGTTGGAAGGTTTAGATATTGAAGCCCGTAACCCCAATAGTGCCGGGGTAATGGCGCTTTTTTACCCATCTGAAAGCCAGCTTACCCGTATGGTTCTTATACTTCGAAAAACTTATAAAGGCGTTCATTCCAATCAAATTGGCTTCCCCGGCGGAAAGCTGGAAAGCAGTGACAGGGATCTGGAGCATACAGCTCTTAGAGAAACCGAGGAAGAGGTGGGAATCCCACAGAATGAGATACAAGTGATAAAAGCATTAACCCGGTTATATATTCCGCCGAGTAATTTTTGGGTACACCCATATATGGGGTTTATGGAAAAAACTCCCTTAATGGTGGCCCAGGAAGATGAAGTCGAAAAAATTATTGAGGTGGAACTTGCAGATTTTCTCGATGAAAACTGTTTGGTGAAAGAGCGTTTAAGTACCCGCTATGCCAGTAATATCCTGGTGCCGGCCTTTAAATTAAAAGGACATATAGTATGGGGTGCAACGGCTATGATGTTAAGTGAGATAAGAGAAATGATGTGCAAAAGTTATTAAGCTTGCTTTTAGTATATTTGCCCGCCCTGCGAATTCGTTGGGAAAAATCCAGTTATAAGTAATAAAATATGGGCTTATTGAAGAGAAATCCGTTTGGTCATATCCTTTTTTTTAAAAAATGGCTAATCCGTATTTTCGGCGTTTTAACCCATAGACGCTATCGCGGATTTAATGAGCTAAAAATTGAAGGTTCAGAAATCATCAAAGATTTGCCCGATACCAATGTCTTATTCGTTTCTAACCACCAAACCTACTTTGCCGACGTTACGGCAATGTTTCACGTATTCAATGCCAGTTTAAGCGGGCGCGTAGATTCCATTAAAAATATTGGTTATATATGGCAGCCCAAGCTAAATATCTATTATGTGGCTGCTAAAGAGACAATGAGATCTGGCCTGTTAACCCGAATTATGGCTTATGCCGGGGCGGTTAGTGTAGAGCGCACCTGGAGGGAGAAAGGGAAGGAAGTAGAACGGCAGGTAAATCCTAACGATACCGAAAATATTGGAAAAGCGCTTAAAGATGGCTGGGTAATCACTTTTCCCCAGGGTACTACCAAGCCCTTCAAACCCATTCGCAAAGGTACTGCTCATATTATAAAAAATCACAAGCCTATTGTTATTCCCATAGTTATAGACGGGTTTAGAAGGAGTTTTGACAAGAAAGGCCTACGCATTAAAAAACGCGGAATTCTACAATCTTTTCAAATAAAACCGCCTCTTGAAATCGATTATGAAAATGAAAGTATAGAGGAGATCGTTAGTAAACTGGAATATGCCATCGAGCAACACCCCAGCTTTTTAAAGGTGATTCCCAGGGAGGAAATTGAAGATATGGAAAAACTTAACGAAACCCGGCGCTGGGAATATTAAATCCCTTCCGAAAAATCATTCTGTTGCAACGCATTCGCTATTATTACCTTATTAAATTTCAATATCTGGGCTATCGGCTTCACGGCTGGCAGAAGCAGCCCGATATGAAAACCGTAGAGGGTTTTATCACCAAAACCCTCAATTATGTGCTTCCGGATAAGAAATTTAAAATTCTGGGTAGCAGTCGAACAGATGCCAAGGTATCTGCTCAGGAATCGGCCTTTGAGCTTTTTGTCGATAATGAACCACTTGAAGACCTCGGGGCTTTTTTTGAAAGTTTCAATGAAAATCTTCCGCAGGATATTCGGGCTACAGCAATTAAAGAAGTAGATAAGAATTTTAATATCATTCAGCATCCAAAGATTAAAGAGTATATGTATCTCTTTAGTTTCGGAAAGAAAAATCATCCATTTTGCGCTCCTTTTATGGCTACCCTTCAGGAAGACCTGGATATCGAGTTAATGAAAAAGGCGGCCAAACTCTTTCAGGGTACTCATAATTTCAGGAATTACTGCGTTCGGGTTTCAGAAAACAGCAAATTTATTAGAGAGATCACCAAAGCCGAAATTGTTGAAAATACCGAATTAACTGCCAGCTTTTTTCCTGAAAAAAGCTATGTTTTTCACGTGCACGGCCAGGGCTTTTTACGCCATCAGGTAAGATTGATGATGGGTGCCCTCATCCTGCTTGGCAGGGGAGACCTTAGTTTTGCTGAATTTGAACAAAGCCTCGACCCCGAAAGCGGATTGCAAATGAATTACCTCGCCGCAGCTTCAGGGCTTATTTTGAATAAAATGAATTTTGAGGGAATTGAAATTTAACCGGCTTCAGTCGTTTCTTTTTCCAAAATCGCCAGGGCACACCTTATTTTCCAATAGTCAATCGCCTGTTCAAAGTGTTCAAAATAAGGTTTTAATCCTTCGGGTTCGCCAAGCTCCTGTTTCGCCTTTTCAACAGCTTTAATTTCGGCCTTATCTACGAATTGACTTAAATCTATAGCTTCGCCCTGGCCATATAATTTGGCCAGATGCGAATATACCGTGGTAATTGCCAGTTTTCGCTCTTTTGAAATCTCTTCAGCAGTAAGTCCCTGTTTATAAAGCTCCAATGTTATTTTGTAGGTATTGCCTTTTTTGGCAGATTTCTTCTCGCGTTTTTCTTTGCTGAAGGCGATAATCTCTTTCATAAAACTGAAACCATAATCTTCCATTTTCTTGCGTCCCACACCACTAATCTCAAGAAATTCTTCGTCGGTTACAGGTCGAATTCGTTCCATTTCTTTTAAACTGGCGTCGCTAAAGATAAGGTAGGCGGGAATGCCCTCTTCTTTAGCGATATTAAGACGCAGTTGTCGCAGCCTTTCAAATAAATCTGAAGCCGATTTTTGCGTTTTTTGGGCTGTGTCTTTTAAACTGCCTTTTAATCGCGGTCTGGCCAGCTGTACCTTATGATTTTCGAATAAAACTTTTTTGGATAATTCGGTTAAACCCAAACTATTGTTTTTATGAAAGGCAATTTCCAAATAGCCCTGGTTGATTAGCTGAATGATATAATCCTGCCAGTCTAACCAGGAAATCTCTTTTCCAACACCATAGGTTTTAAGCTCCTGGTAATTTTTGCTGAAAACAGCTTCATTTTGTGCGCCTCTTAAAACATCGGTCACAAGGCCCAGGGGCTCTTTTTCTTTAAGCCGAAAAACGCAGGAAAGGGCTTTCTGAGCTATAATCGTCCCATCAATAAAGGCCGGCGGATTTTTACAAATATCACAGTTGCCGCAATCTTTAGCTTTGATTTCCCCAAAGTAACTCAGTAAAATTTTACGCCGGCAGGTTTGTGCTTCGGCATATTGTTTCATACGTTCGAGTTTGGCGATCTGCAATTCTTCATTTGCAGAATTCTGTGCAAATCTTTGCAGCTGTACCACATCGGCATAACTGTGAAAGAGAATGGTATCAGACGGTAGGCCGTCGCGCCCGGCACGACCAATTTCCTGATAGTAACCTTCAAGATTTTTAGGTAAATTGTAATGTATAACCCATCGAATATTCGATTTATCGATACCCATTCCAAAAGCGATGGTGGCACAAATAATTTGGTGCTCATCATTTATAAAACCTTCCTGCACCTTAATTCTGTCTTGGTGAGACAGCCCGGCATGATAGGCAAGGGCATTATAGTTTTTGGCCTGCAATTTTGAAGCGAGCTCTTCGGTGGTTTTGCGGCTCAGACAGTAAATAATTCCGCTTTGATTTTCCCGGCCTTCCAGAAAGTCGAGAATTTGTTCCAGGCGTTTATTTCCGGGTCTAACCTTCAGACTTAAATTTTTTCTGTCAAATGAAGCTACGTGACGATTTGCATTTGGAATATTGAGTTGCTGGCAAATATCCTCGCGGGTGGCTTTATCGGCAGTGGCTGTAAGCGCAATCACAGGAGTAGAAGGGAAGCGGTTTTTTAGATAGCCCAATTGGGTGTAGGCCGGTCTAAAATCGTGCCCCCAGCTGGAAATACAATGTGCCTCATCTATAGCAATAAGACCCGGAGTGAGCTGCTGAAGCACCCTTTCGGCCTGGGCTAAACTCTCGGGAGCCACGTAAAGCAATTTTACTTCTCCAGAAGTAGCTTTTTTATAAATTTCCTGCTGTTCTGCTTCGCTTTGGCTGCTGTTTAAAAATGCCGCCGAAACCCCATTGGCCACCAACCCATCTACCTGATCTTTCATTAGGGCTATTAATGGAGAAATCACCAAACTTAGGCCGGGCATCAAAATAGCAGGTAATTGGTAGCAAATAGACTTTCCGCCGCCGGTAGGCATAATCACTAAATTATCTTCAGCTTTTAAGACCGAATCGATAATAGTTTTCTGCAAGGGCCTGAAACTATCGTAACCAAAATACTCCTTTAAATTTTTAAGAATTACTGCTTCTTCCATCGGGACAAAGTTAGAAAGTTTTGGCAGGGAGCAGCCTGGGGAAAGTCTGTATTTTTTCCGAAGAAAATTTAAGCTGGGCAGAATTCGGGAAAATTGACATGGCTGAAATTTCAGTTCTAATGTGTACATTTGCAGCCGCAAAAACATAGCTTAAAAACAATTATATGAAAGCCGGAATCGTAGGATTACCAAATGTTGGAAAATCGACCTTATTTAACTGTCTCTCCAATGCCAAAGCGCAAAGTGCCAATTTTCCATTTTGTACCATAGAACCTAATGTAGGTGTGGTAAACGTACCCGATTCCAGACTGGAAAAGCTCGAGAGCCTGGTGAAACCTGAAAGAGTAATTCCCGCTACCGTTGAAATAGTAGATATTGCAGGTCTTGTTAAAGGTGCCAGTAAAGGAGAGGGGCTTGGAAACCAGTTTTTGGGAAATATTCGTGAAACCGACGCTATTCTGCACGTGTTAAGATGTTTTGAAAATGACAATATCGTGCATGTTGACGGGTCTATAGATCCCATTCGCGATAAAGAAACCATCGATATCGAACTTCAGCTAAAAGATCTCGAAACCACCGATAAAAAGCTTGAAAAAGTAAAGCGTGCCGCTCGCACCGGGAATAAAGAGGCTCAAAAAGAAGAAGCTGCGCTTCAAAAAGTAAAGGCAGGTTTGGAAGCCGGAATTTCGGTTAGAGCCATAGAGCTGGAAAAAGATGAACGACAGGAGTTCATCAAACCGCTTCAGTTTATTACCGATAAGCCGGTGATGTATGTTTGTAATGTTGATGAAGGATCTGCTTCCAGCGGAAATGCGCACGTAGAAAGAGTTAGAGAAGCTGTAAAAGACGAAAATGCAGAAGTATTAGTGCTGGCCGTGGCTACTGAAGCCGATATCAACGAATTGGATGATTATGAAGAGAGACAAATGTTTCTTCAGGATATAGGATTAGATGAGCCGGGATCGGCGAAGTTGATTCGTGGTGCCTACAGGCTGCTTGATCTTCAAACTTATTTCACTGCCGGGGTTAAGGAAGTAAGGGCCTGGACTATTCCAATAGGTTCTACGGCGCCACAAGCTGCCGGGGTAATTCATACCGATTTTGAAAAAGGTTTTATTCGCGCCGAGGTAATCGCTTACGATGATTACGTATCTTACGGAAGTGAAGCCAAAGTAAAAGACGCCGGAAAAATGCGGGTTGAAGGTAAAGACTATATCGTAAAAGACGGCGATGTTATGCACTTTAGATTTAACGTGTAGCTGCGTTTTTCTAAAAATATCGAATTGACTGAAGCATTTTTCAGGCAATCAACAATTACCCTTAAAGCTTTGTTAATTACTTTGTGCTTTAAGGGTTTTAACTTTTTATGGTATATGTTATATTAGCCACAAAGTCCGCAATCTACTTATGAGTGAAAATTCAAACTATACCGAAGATAATATACGGTCGTTAGACTGGAAGGAACATATACGAATGCGTCCCGGGATGTACATTGGGAAGCTGGGTGATGGTTCCAGTGCCGATGACGGGATATATATTCTTCTGAAAGAAGTTATAGACAACAGTATAGATGAATTCGTGATGGGTTCTGGAAAGACCATCGAAATTTCTGTTCAGAATCAACGGGTGATCGTGAGGGATTACGGGCGTGGAATTCCGCTGGGGAAAGTAGTAGACGTGGTTTCCAAAATGAATACCGGAGGAAAGTACGATACCCGGGCCTTTAAAAAATCGGTTGGATTAAACGGGGTGGGTACCAAAGCGGTGAATGCTTTGTCTTCGTATTTTAGAGTAGAATCTACCCGGGATGGCAAATCCCATTCAGCCGAATTCGAACAGGGAAATCTTACCAACGAAGAATCTTTGGAGGAAACTTCCCGCCGCCGCGGAACCAAGGTTAGCTTCACCCCCGATGAGCTTATTTTTAAAAACTATAAATTCAGAAATGAATATATAGAGAAAATGCTCAAAAACTATGTGTATCTCAATCCCGGGTTGACCATAGTTTATAATGGAGAGAAATTTTATTCAGAAAACGGCTTAAAAGATCTTTTAAGCGACAGCATACATGAAGATGATCGTCTTTACGACATCATACATCTTCGTGGTAATGATATTGAAGTGGCGATGACTCATAGCCGCTCGCAGTATAGCGAAGAATATCATTCGTTCGTAAACGGGCAGAATACCTCACAGGGAGGTACGCATTTAGCAGCTTTTAGAGAAGCTGTAGTTAAAACCATTAGAGAATTCTACGGAAAAAATTATGAAGCCAGCGATATTCGAAAATCTATAGTTTCAGCGATAAGCATAAAGGTAATGGAACCGGTTTTTGAAAGCCAAACCAAAACCAAGCTGGGAAGTACCGATATGGGCGGGAAATTGCCAACGGTAAGAACTTATATCAACGATTTTGTAAAGACTCAACTCGATAATTACCTGCATAAAAATCAGGAAACCGCCGATAAACTTCAGCGTAAAATTTTGCAGGCAGAAAGAGAGCGAAAAGATCTTTCAGGCATTAGAAAACTCGCCAAGGAAAGAGCTAAAAAGGCGAGTTTACACAATAAAAAATTAAGGGATTGCCGTATTCACCTGGGAGATAGTAAAAAAGAACGCTACCTGGAAACCACGCTGTTTATTACCGAGGGAGATTCGGCCAGTGGTTCGATCACCAAATCTAGAGATGTAGAGACCCAGGCAGTTTTTAGCTTGAAAGGAAAACCTTTAAACAGCTACGGTCTCAGCAAAAAAATTGTATACGAAAACGAGGAATTTAACCTGCTGCAGGCTGCCCTGAATATTGAGGAGTCGATGGAAGATTTGCGATATAACAACATTGTAATCGCTACCGATGCCGATGTTGATGGAATGCACATAAGGTTATTGCTTATAACTTTCTTCCTGCAGTTTTTCCCTGAGCTTATCAAGGAAAATCATTTGTACATTTTACAAACTCCATTATTCAGAGTTAGAAATAAGAAAGAAACCATTTATTGTTACAGCGAAAAGGAACGTAGAGACGCGGTAGAAAAATTAAAAGGAAAGGTAGAGATCACCCGCTTTAAGGGACTTGGGGAAATCTCACCCGATGAGTTCAGGCACTTTATAGGAGAAGACATTAGGCTTGATCCTGTAATGCTCGACAAGGAAAAGTCTATAGAGGAGATGCTGAGTTTTTATATGGGTAAAAACACGCCAGACAGGCAGGAATTCATAATTGATAACCTTAAAGTAGAACTGGACCTGGTGGAAGAACTCGGGATATGAGATGCAATAATAGAAATGAAGTAAAAATTATTCCTCCCATTTACATAGTATTGGTAGCGATATTTGTCACCAATTTATTTGTAAATATTGAATTAATGGGCTCTGATGAACCCATAAATATCAGCCATTTTTATCCGAATATCGTGGTGCTTTTGGCCGCGATTTATATGCACCGGGTAGGGCAGAGTTTTGATTTTGACAGCGATGGGGAAACTCTTATTTTCAAAAATAACGGGGTGTTGTTTTCCAAATTTATGGAATATCGCGTGCAAAAGGCTGAATTTCCTAAACGCAAACTGGGAAAATTTAAATTCAGGGATTTTGGAATTTATTCTTCTTTGACTATTTATATCTCTTCGCGTAGAAGGCGCGGATTTAAAAAATATACCTTCAACACCACATTTTTGAATAAGAAGAAGAAAAAAGCGATGGTAGAGTCGCTTCATAAAATATTAGAGAAAGCTAAAGCTACGGCCTAATGGAAGAAAACCAGGAAGGATTTTCACAGGAAGAATTTAACGATAAGCCTAAGGAAGAATTAATAAGAGTAACCGGGATGTATAAAGACTGGTTCCTGGATTACGCTTCATACGTAATTCTTGAACGCGCCGTTCCCGCTATTGAAGATGGGTTTAAGCCCGTGCAAAGGCGAATTATGCATTCTATGAAAGACCTTGACGATGGCCGCTACAATAAGGTAGCCAATATCGTGGGGCATACCATGCAGTATCATCCTCACGGCGATGCCAGTATAGGTGATGCGATGGTACAAATGGGTCAAAAAGATATTCTTATCGATACCCAGGGAAACTGGGGGAATATTCTCACTGGAGACCGTGCTGCAGCGCCGCGTTATATTGAGGCCCGTTTATCTAAATTTGCCCTGGAGGTACTGTTTAATCCCAAGCTAACAGAATGGCAGCTCTCTTATGATGGAAGAAAAAATGAACCTGTAAATCTTCCGGTAAAATTCCCGATGCTCTTGGCGCAGGGAGCCGAAGGGATTGCCGTGGGTTTGAGCACGAGAATACTTCCGCATAACTTTAATGAACTCATAGATGCCAGCATTAAGCATCTACAGGGAAAGAAGTTCATCATTTTTCCTGATTTCCCAACCGGCGGAATTGCAGATATCTCGAACTACAATGATGGCAAGCGCGGCGGAAGGGTTCGCGTGAGAGCAAAAATTGGCCAGCGCGATAAAAATACCTTGGTGATCAATGAAATTCCTTATGGAACCACGACCTCAAGTCTGATAGACTCGGTGTTAAAGGCCAATGAAAAAGGGAAAATAAAAATAAAGCGAATTGAAGATAATACTGCGGCCGAGGTTGAAATTTTAATTCACCTTCCCGGTAATATTTCTCCAGATAAAACCATAGATGCCTTATACGCCTTTACGCAATGCGAAAATTCACTGGCTCCTCTGGGTTGTGTAATCATCGATAACAAACCCGAATTTTTAGGTGTTTCTGAAATTTTAAAAAGATCTACAGATCATACCCTGCATTTGCTGAAGCGGGAGCTGGAAATAAAACTCGATGAATTCGAAGAACAATGGCATTTTGCCTCGCTGGAACGAATCTTTATCGAAAACCGAATTTATCGCGAAATTGAAGAAGAAGAAACCTGGGAAGGAGTGATTTCTGCCATAGATGAAGGCCTGAAACCGCATATTAAACATTTAAAACGAGCCGTAACCGAAGAGGATATTGTTAGGCTAACCGAAATTCGCATAAAAAGAATTTCAAAGTTTGATATAGATAAAGCTCAACAAAAAATCGATGCCCTGGAAGGGGAGATCGCCAGGATTAAACATCACCTGGATAATCTTATAGAATTTGCGATAGATTATTTCAAAAAGCTAAAAACCGATTACGGGAAAGACAAAACCCGAAAAACCGAATTGCGATTATTCGATGATATCGAAGCCACCAAGGTGGTTATTCGAAATACCAAGCTTTATGTAAACCGAAGGGAAGGATTTGTAGGGACCTCACTTAAAAAGGATGAATATGTTACCGACTGTTCTGATATCGATGATGTGATTTGCTTCACGGCCGATGGCAAGATGATGGTGACCAAGGTTGATTCCAAAACATTTATCGGTAAAGATATTATACACGTGGCGATTTTCAAGAAAAAAGATAAGCGCACTATTTATAATATGATTTACCGGGATGGTAAAAATGGAGCTTCTTACATAAAACGATTTGCGGTAACCTCAGTCACCCGTGACAGGGAATACGATCTAAGCCAGGGTAAAAAAGAGTCGAAAGTGCTTTATTTTACCGCCAATCCCAATGGAGAGGCCGAAGTGGTCACCGTATTTTTACGGCAGGTAGGCAGTATCAAAAAGCTAAAATTCGATGTAGACTTCGCCGATATGCTTATTAAAGGCCGAAATGTAAAAGGAAATCTGGTTACAAAATATTCGGTGAAGCGAATAGAACTAAAGGAAGAAGGAGTTTCTACCTTAAAACCCCGCCGAATCTGGTTTGACGATACGGTAAAACGCCTTAACGTAGATGAAAGAGGAGAGCTGTTGGGAGAATTTAAAGGCGATGACCGTATTTTAATCGTGACCCAGGATGGGATCGCCAAAACCATAAAACCCGAACTTACCACCCGCTTCGATGAAGAAATTGTAGTGCTGGAAAAATGGTCTCCGAAAAAACCGGTTTCAGCAATTTATTGGGAGCCGGAAAAGGAACGTTTTTATGTGAAGCGTTTTCTTATTGAAAATCCAGATAAGGAAGAGAAATTCATAAGTGAACACGCCAACTCTTACCTGGAATTTATTTCTACCGATTATTACCCAATGGCCGAGTTGGTATTTAATAAAGTTAGAGGAAAAGATCAAAGGCCCAACGAAGAAGTAAACATAGCTGAGTTTATAAGCGTTAAAGGTATAAAGGCTTTAGGAAACCAGTTAACTACCGATAAGGTAAAGCAAATAAATCGCCTTGATCCCTTGCCTTACGACGAACCTGAAGAAACTCCTGCTGAAGAAATTGAAGTGGTAGAAGAAGAATCGGTTTCAGAAGATCGAAATACTTCTAACAAAGGTGTGGCCTATAAAGAATCTGAAGCAGCTTCAGAAGAGAGTCAAACCCGCTTATTTGAAGATTAATGGGTATAATTAAAGAGTTTAAAGAATTTGCCATAAAAGGCAATATGGTAGATATGGCCGTGGGTATCATAATTGGTACCGCCTTCAATGCCGTAGTGAACAGTATTGTGAAGCAGGTCGTAATGCCGCCGCTTAGTTTGCTAACCGATGGGATTAACTTCGCACACAGAAAAATCGTACTTCGGGAAGGGGTTGCGGCCGGGGATGGGTCGCCCGAAGCTATCGAGGAAGTAGCAATAGGTTACGGTGCTTTAATTGAAAGCTTTCTCGATTTTATAGTTATTGGGTTTACCATCTTCCTGGTGATTAAACTAATGAACAGGTTCAGGTCAAAAGCTCAGGATCCAAAAGATAAAACTGTGGTAACTCCTAAAGATATAGAATTGCTCTCGCGGCTTAACGACCTGATGGAAGAACAAAACGAGTTATTGAAAAGGCAGCAAAAACCCTAATTTTTAGAACGGGTTACTTCGCCGCGCTCTTTACGACTTTGCCCCACTACGCCATATTCGAAAACATAACCATCTTTGCTGGTGGTTAAAATTTTTATATGAATAGGTTGGCGTTCAGCTCTGTTTTTAGGATTTAAATTTTTAAGTATATACTCGCAATCATTGAGCCATCTCACGCTTGAAGTATCGCTTTTCCCCTGAAAATAATCGATCTCGATACTATCGTTTCTTACAAATTTTGATGTTACCAATTCACCGTTAAGGTAGGTTTGAAATTCAAAACTCCCGGTTTTATATGCTGAGCAATCTCTATCGGGTTGGAAGCAGGCCGTAAACGCAAAAAAAAGGGGGATAAGCAGCAATTTTTTCATACTGCAAAATAAAGCTTTTTAAGGCTTAAAATCAATTCGCGAAAGCCTCAAAACTTCCATCTTCATAAAATATCACAATTTTACTGATTGATTTTGTAGCTGAGTGATTCTTCGGAAGATTTTGAATTGAAGAAACCGGCTCAGAATCTTTTTCATTTTTTTTAATTTCTTCTGAAGGATTTTGAGAAGTAGTGGAAGCGCTAGCCTCAGTTTTTGGAAAACTACCTTTTCCGTTTAATAACCAATATAATTCTACTTCAGGAAAACTTTTCACCACCTTCATCACAAAATCCAGGCTGGGTTTATTTCTGCCCGACAAAATATGAGAGATCGAAGACCGGCCTACATCAATTTTATCGGCAAAAGAAGCAGCCGATATTTCATAAAATTCGAGGATCTTATTAAGACGTTCAGCAAATTCAGCAGTGTTTACCATTGTAAATTGTTATTCCTAAATTGAATGTTTACAAATGTAACAAAATTAGATTAACCAGTCGATTTACATTTGTAACAAGGTTGACTGTCATTAAACTTAAAGATTATTTAAATGAAACTAAATTGCTTATTTCCAATAGAACAAAATATTATAAATTATTAATTGGAGTAATTCCAAGACCTTGTGGGTACTGCACTGTATTGTTGTTTACATCTGTAATGAACTAAAGACAAAAGCACTGTTTACAATTGTGAAATTTGTATTTTTTACTTTTGTAAACATGAAAGAATTTACAAATCTGAAGTCCTTAATTAAAAGATACCCTGAGTTTAAAATTGATGATTTAAACCACCGGTATTTAAACCGTGATCACATTAAAAATTACCTGGACAGATTTTCCTCCAAATTTGAAATCAGGGAAATTGGTCGTTCGGTTTTCGGAGAGCCCATTGAATTTATAAAAATTGGAAGCGGCAAAAAGAGAATCTTAGCCTGGTCTCAAATGCACGGAAATGAAGCTACCACTACCAGGGCTATTTTCGATCTTTTAAATTTGTTTTATACTGAAAAAGGTAATTCGTTACTAGACGATATTCTAAATAAGTGTGAAATATTGATAATTCCTATTTTAAATCCCGATGGGGCCAGGGCCTATACCAGGGTTAATGCCAATGATGTAGATCTAAACAGGGATTTGCAGGCGCTTAGTCAGCCTGAGAGCAAGCTCCTAAACCAGGTATTTAAAGATTTTAAACCGCATTTCTGTCTTAATCTCCACGACCAGCGTACTATTTTTAGTGCAGGAGATACGGCTAAGCCTGCAAGCCTATCTTTTCTCACCCCGGCTTCAGATGCCGAAAGAAGCATTACAGGGGCCAGAAAGAAAAGTATGCGACTCATCACTTATATGAACGACTATCTCCAAACCGAAATTCCAGGCGGGGTAGGTAGGTATGACGATGCCTTTAATATTAATTGTGCGGGAGACAGTTTCCAAAGCCTTGACGTACCTACCATTTTATTTGAAGCGGGGCACTATCCGGGAGATTATAATCGGGAAACAACCCGAAGGCTGATTTTTGAAGCTTTGCTGGTGGTTTTGTCTGGGATAAATGAATCTGTTTATTTGGGTTATGATCACAAAAAGTACTTCAAAATACCTGAAAACCGTAAAAATTTGCGGGATATCATCCTGCGCCGGGTTAGCCTGAAAAATGAAGAAGTAGATATCTCTATTCAATTTTCTGAAGAATTGGAGAAAAATCACATTCAGTTTATCCCAAAAATTAACAAAATCGCAAAAAATATTCAGGAAAAAGGTCTGAAGGAAATCGATGCCGGGGGTAAAAAAGTAGATTTTCCAGAGGTAACCGAACTCACCGAAAACGTTATAGTTAATAAAATAGTCTTAAACGAGGTTATATTGGAGCTAAAATGTGAATAAAAGCCAAAATGTTTGGTAATAATTCAATGTTTTTATATTAATTTTGAATTTCACATAAAACAGAAATTTAAAAAATGGCCAAGTTTAAATTAGACGAAACAGATCACCAGATTCTTGATATGTTAATCGAGAATACCAGGACTCCATTTACCGATATCGCTAAAAAATTATTGATTTCGGCAGGAACAGTTCACGTTAGGGTTAAAAAAATGGAAGAGGCCGGGATTATCACCGGTTCAACCTTAACTCTGGATTATAAAAAATTAGGTTACGCCTTTATCGCTTATGTAGGTGTATTTTTGAAAAATACTTCTCAAACCAAATTCGTTTTAGAACGTATTAACGAAATTCCTTTTGTTACCGTTGCTCATGTTACCACCGGAAAATTTAATGTTTTCTGTAAAATCAGAGCCCGTAACACCCAGCACGCCAAAGAAATCATCTTTCAATTAGATGATATTGAAGGGGTTTACCGTACCGAAACTATGATCTCGTTAGAGGAGAGCTTAAACGATAAAAAACGCTTAATGCATTCTATTTTTCAGAACCTCTAGGCGAGTCCTAAACTTTTACTAAAAGCCCTTTAGACTCTTGAGTTTAAAGGGTTTTTTTATAATTTTAAAATCAACTTCAACTAGAAATTATCAACTTCAACCAGAAATTTATGCATAGAGAACCAAGATTAGAACGATTCAATGAAAGTGTACTTGCAAGATATCAGGTTTATAACAGCATTTTCTTAACCCTGCCTTTTGACGATATTCGTCAAACCGGGGCTTTACTTCCTTTATTCCAACAAATTTGCGAAGAGGGCTTTGCAGAAAATAAAAACCCCTCTCAAATTGTAGAGGATTTCTTTCAGCGATATTATACCAACCCAACTGAGCAGGAGAAAAACGATCTTTTGTTTCGGTTTATTCAGTATATAGAGCGGCAGGTAGTGTTGTTTGATGCGATAGAAGATGCGGCTTTTCCTATTGTGAATAATATGGACGGTCGCGGAACCCTGCGGAATGTAAAAGAAGAAGCGGAAGCGAAGAATAAGGTTGCCGAATTGCGGGAATACCTTAGAAGATTTAAGGTAAGGCCTACTTTAACGGCGCATCCCACTCAATTCTATCCGGGCGCAGTTCTTGGAATTATTACCGATCTCGATAAGGCTATCCAAAAGAACGATTTAAGCAGTATAAATAAATTACTGGCGCAACTGGGGAAAACTCCGTTTTTCAAAAAGGAAAAACCCACTCCTTATGATGAGGCGGTTAGCTTAATATGGTACTTTGAAAATGTATTTTATCACAGCGTAAGCCAGATTTACAATTACCTGCAACAAAACATATTCGACGGCGACGATGTTGGCAATCAAATTATAAACCTAGGTTTCTGGCCTGGTGGAGACCGGGATGGAAACCCTTTTGTAACTACCGAAATCACTTTAAAAGTAGCCGAGAGGTTGCGCAATACAATACTTCTTAATTACTATAGAGATATCCGAAAATTGAAGCGTAGAATTACTTTCGACGGGGTAGATCAAATTATGGGAGAGTTGGAAAAAGCGCTTTACGACGGGGCGGTTTCTCAAAACACCAAACTTAAACTTTCACTTGAAGATTTTATGTCTAAACTTCAAAAAGTGAGAAGTATAGTGGTTAAAAAACATCAGTCACTTTATTTGGATGACATCGATGATCTTATCAACAAAGTAAAGCTTTTCGGTTATCATTTTGCCACTCTCGACATTCGTCAGGATTCAGGCATTCACGACGAAGTACTTGAAGAATTAAGCAAAAAATATCCTGAAGTTTTTCCAAAGAATTTCTTCAAACTTTCTGATGAGGAACAAATTGAAATTTTAACTTCAGTAAGCTCCAAAATCGATCCTGAAGACCTGGGCGAAGGGATGGCTAAGGCAACTTTGTCTTCGATTAATGCGATGAAACAAATTCAGAAGACCAATGGAGAAGAAGGTGCAAACAGGTACATAATTAGTAATTGTGGAGATGTGCAGGGCGTTTTAAAGCCTTATGCCTATATGAGTGCTACGGGATGGAAAAACCCAAGTGTAGATATTGTGCCTTTGTTTGAAACCGTGCCCGATCTGCAATCGGCTCATAAGGTTATGGAGATTCTTTATACCAATCCGGTTTATAAAAAGCACCTGAAGCGTCGCGGCAACAGACAAACCATTATGCTTGGCTTTAGTGATGGAACCAAAGATGGGGGTTATTTAATGGCCAACTGGAGTATTTATAAGGCAAAAGAAGCACTTACGGAAGTTTCGAGGGAGTACGGAATCAAGGTGATTTTCTTCGATGGTCGGGGAGGACCGCCGGCAAGAGGTGGCGGGAAAACCCACCAATTCTACGCATCTTTAGGACCCGGGATTGAAAATGAAGAAATTCAGCTTACCATTCAGGGGCAAACCATTAGTTCTAACTTTGGGACTAAAGATTCCTGTACCTATAACCTGGAACAGCTTCTTAGTTCGGGGGTTTCTAATGAGATCTTTAGTGAAGGACGCAACATACTTTCCGATGAGGACAGGAAAACGATGAACGACCTGGCTGAGATTAGTTATAACACCTATACCGATTTTAAAGGCCACCCGAAATTCCTGGATTACCTCGAAAAAATGAGCACCCTTAAATATTATGCTAAAACCAATATTGGAAGTCGTCCATCTAAGCGAAATAAATCGGCGAAGTTGAACTTATCAGATTTGAGAGCGATTCCTTTTGTGGGTAGCTGGAGTCAGTTAAAGCAAAATGTGCCCGGTTTTTATGGCGTGGGAACCGCGCTTGAAAAATTCGAAAAAGAAGGTGATTTTAAAAAGGTGAAACATTTGTATGAGAACTCTGTATTTTTCAAAACCCTATTGGAAAACAGCATGATGAGTCTTACCAAGTCATTCTTTCCTTTAACTGCTTACATGAAAAACGATGAGGAGTTTGGAGAGTTCTGGCAAATCATTTTCGAGGAATTTGAGCGTACTCATAAGATGCTTTTAAAGTTAACCGGTTATAAAGAATTAATGCAAAATCAGCCGGCGGGTAAGGCCTCAATTCAAGCCCGGGAACGCATAGTTTTGCCGTTATTGACGATTCAGCAACACGCTTTGAAGAAAGTTCAGGAATTGCAAAAGGATGGAAAGAGCGCCCAGAAAATGCTGGATACTTACGAGAAAATGGTTACCCGATCTTTATACGGAAATATTAACGCCAGTAGAAATTCAGCCTAATGAAAGTAACCGACATTTCATCAAGCGATTATCACGAGTTCTACGGAAATTATATTTCCAAAATTCCGAACGACAAGGATTTGCTTCAGTTAATGGAACTCAACAGAAAAGAAATGTTGAATTTTCTGAAGAATTTGCCGGAAGAAAAACTCTTGCATCGCTATAAACCCGAAAAGTGGAGTATAGCTGAACTGATTCAACATCTCATTGATGTAGAGCGAATTTTTCAATACAGAGCTTTAAGCATAGCCAGGGAGGATAAGATATCTCTCCCTGGTTTTGATCACGATGCCTATGTACCGGCATCGAAAGCCAACCGGAGAAAGCTTGCCGATTTTATTGGTGAGTTTGAATTGGTGCGTGATTCTGGCATTGCTCTCTTTAATAGTTTTGATGAAAGTATGTTAAAAGAAAGAGGTAATATGAATAACGCACCGGCCACTACAGCAGCTATTGGATTTATTATAGTGGGTCATTGTATGCATCATTTGCAGGTGATTAAAGATCGTTACTTAAAATGATAAGTAAATTCAAGACCTTTTTTAAACTCCTGAAGCAGGCCTATTTTAGCTGGAACCGAAATGAACCTTATGCCCGCAGTGCGACCATAGCTTATTACGCCCTGTTTTCATTGCCCTCTTTGCTCATTATAGTGGTGACTATAGCAAGTTATTTCTTTGAAAGAAAAGCAGTGCAGGGGAGGCTTACAACAGAAATTGGAGAATTTATAGGAATGGATTCTGCCAGGGCTATCGAATCTATGATTACCAATGTGGCGCTTTCGCCCGATTCTACTTTCGCAATTATATTTGGTGTGGCGATGCTGATTTTTGGTGCTACCGGGGTATTTTTTCAGCTGAAGATCGCAATGAATAACATCTGGAACGTAGCCGCGAAAAAATCAAATTTCGTTCAAATGCTTATCGACAGGATGATTTCTTTTGGAATGGTACTGGTGATTGGGCTGTTATTGTTGATTTCTATGGTGTTATCTACCCTGCTAAACGTTTTCAGTGAAAAAATAGAAGAATATGCGCCAGATATTACGGCAACTATGGTGAAAATCGCAAACTTCAGTTTATCATTTATAATCATTACCACTTTATTTGCAGCAGTTTTCAGGCTGTTGCCCGATATTAAACTGCGATGGCGTATTACCTATCTGGGATCGGCATTAACCACTGCTTTATTCTTAATTGGAGAAGCTATTATTAGTTTTTACTTTGGCCAAAGTGAGCCGGCCTCGGTGTATGGAGGGGCTTCTTCAGTAGTTTTAATTCTGCTGTGGGTTTATTATACCTGTCTTATCTTATTTTTTGGTGCCGAATTTACCGTACAATATGCGCTTCATAAAAATGAGCGTGTAGAACCTAACCGGTATGGTGAACCGGCCATTTACCAGGAAATGGAAAAACTGGAAAAGAAACGGGTGCAGCTCAAAGAAGAGAAAGAGGTCATTGATCGTCTACGCGGAAGTCTGGGGTTAAGAGAAGAGGAGGAGAAGACCGAAGAACAAAATGATAAGCAAAATCAAAACTCTTAATAAAGTTTAACGGCAGACGCCGAAGTTTTATATTCTCCTTAATAGCCGTTCAGGCACCTGATTTTTATCTTTGAGTAACCAAAAAAAGTTAAAAATTATGGAAAAGAAAATTGCAATATTAGCAACCAATGGATTTGAAGAAAGTGAATTAAAATCTCCAAAAGAGGCACTTGAAAAAGAAGGTTTTCAGGTTCATGTGGTGAGTCCTGAAAAAGGAAAAATCAAAGGTTGGGCCGATGGGAATTGGTCTGGCGAGGTAAATGTAGATAAGCAGCTGGGAGAAGTTTCTGCTAAAGATTACAACGCGCTGGTATTACCTGGTGGGGTTATGAACCCCGATAATTTAAGGGTGAATGAAGATGCGCTGGTTTTTGTACGCGATTTCTTCAAACAGGGAAAACCGGTAGGAGCGATTTGCCACGCCGCCTGGACGCTGATTTCTGCAGATGTTGTTGAGGGTCGTACAATGACTTCTTACCATACTATTAAAAAAGATCTTGAAAATGCAAAAGCACTTTGGGTTGATAAGGAAGTAGTGGTAGACGAAGCCTTGGTTACCAGTAGGAATCCCGATGATTTACCTGCATTTAATGCCAAAATGATCGAAGAGATCAAAGAAGGCAAGCACGACTTGCAACACGCATAAAATTTGGGAAAATAATTGCTATGAAAAAGAAAAAGGAACCTTTAATTGGGTTCCTTTTTTTATAGAATCGTAGCTGAAGTCAATTTCCAGCTTCAATAAATTTTATTTTGTATCATCTTCACCGTCCTCATCCTTTTCAGGGATCTCCACGATAGGCTCATTATAGTCGGCTTCATCGTAATCGTCTTCATCATAGTTGGCCATAGTAGTTTCTAGTCTGGTACTTACTTTTACCAGGTAGATAGTATCATCGGTACGAACTTCTACCGCATCTACAGTTTCATTTTTTGCATTTTTAAATGAAATTACCTGATCATCATCGTACCCATCGGGATATTTCTCAACCAGAAGGCCTAAGATTTCCGGAGTAAGCTTTTTGTAGTCAACAATTATTCTTTTCATATTCAGAACGGTTTATGCAATAATAATAAAAAAAATCTTCGAAAAAAGTTTATTCAATATTGTTTAAAAAATCATCAATCAGGCATTCCCATAATATTCAAAAGCCTTATATATAAGTTCGTTTGGTACTTCGCAGTCTACTACCGGCCGGCCAATATCTTCTAAAAGCACAAAATTAACCTTGCCGTATTCATTCTTTTTATCGTGTTTCAGCAAATCAATAATCTTGTCAATATCTTCTTTTTTGAATTGCTGGCGACCATATTGTTCGGTAATTTTTTCAGTGATTTCCTGTAATTTTTTCTTCGGAAATGCTTTCAATTCGGCCGAAAGATATGCTGCCAGGATCATTCCTACCGCTATGGCCTCCCCGTGCAGTAAACGAGCTTTCTCCATATGTTCCAGGAAATAAGATTCTATGGCGTGTCCCAGGGTATGCCCAAAATTTAAGGTTTTACGCTCATTTTTTTCTTCAGGATCCTTAATAACCACCTGAGATTTAATTTCTACCGATTCCCGAATGAGATCATCGAGATCTTCCAGGCTAAGGTTTTGAAGGTTAGTGGCTTTCTTCCAGTAATTCTCACTGGCAATGAGCCCGTGTTTCAAAATTTCAGCCAGGCCACTGCGCATTTCATTGGCCGGCAGGCTATGTAAATATTCAGAATCTATGAGTACCATTTCTGGAAGCCTTATTATACCTATCTGATTTTTCAACTTTCCGAGATCAACCCCATTTTTCCCGCCAACCGAGGCATCTACCATTGCCAGGAGGCTGGTAGGCACATTGATAAAAGGAATTCCTCTTTTAAAAGCCGAGGCTACAAAACCTCCTAAATCGGTTACCACTCCGCCGCCCAGGTTAATCATCAGGCTTTTTCGATCACCGCCCAGTTCGCTAAGGCTTTCCCAAACTCCCATACAGGTATGCAAATGCTTATGCTCTTCACCGGCTTCGATTTCTATAATTTCGATTTCGGTTAAGTTTGAAAGCTGCTGAAGAAACCTAGCCAAACAATTTTGATTGGTATTGGCGTCGACCAAAATAAAGGTTTTCGAAGCCTTATAGTTTAGCAAAAAATCGTCGAGTTGGGCATAGCCTTTTTCCCCATAAAATACTGCTCCCCGGGGGCTTGTAAAAATCATTGGTACGGCTTTTAAATTTTGAAACTAAGGGCCGAAAATAAGCAGAAATATTGAAATTATTCTAACTTCAAGTTTTATCTTTGCTATAAGAATTTACCCCCATGATTAGAAGAAAAATTTTCAATGATACCAAGACAGCTTTTCAATTAAAATCTGATTTGGAACTCGATCGTGCCATTTTTCTATTCGGAATGATGAGCCGACGTCGCCTGGTACAGGCCGGTATATTTTTAACAAATTTATCGCTTAAGCTTCATTTGCCGGTAGAAGGCCTGATTAAAAAGACCATCTTCGAACAATTTTGTGGAGGGATAACCGAAGAAGATTGTAAACCGGTAACCAATAAGATGTATTCCAAAAAACTGCATAGTATTCTAGATTATTCGGTTGAAGGAAAAGAGACCGAAGCCCAGTTCGATGCGGCTTTACAGAAGAAAAAGGAACTTATTAAATTCGCAGCCGAACGGGATGAACTTCCTTTTGCGGTTTTTAAACCTACGGGTATCGGAAGATTTTCTATCTGGGAAAAGACCAGCGAGCGAATCAACCTGAGTGAAGAAGAAGAGAAAGAGTGGGAGAGGGTTAAAGAACGGGTAGACGAACTCTGCAAAACCGCTTATGACCATAATGTAAGGCTTTATGCCGATGGTGAGGAAACCTGGATGCAAACCTCGGCCGATGAGCTTATGGAAGAAATGATGGCTAAATACAATCGTGATAAATTATTGATTTATAACACCCTGCAATGTTATAGATGGGACCGTTTAGAATACATCAAAAAACTTCACGAAAAGGCTAAAAGGGAGGGTTTCAAAATTGGAGCAAAAATAGTGCGGGGAGCCTATATGGAGAAGGAGAATGCCCGGGCTAAAAAATTAGGATATCCATCGCCAATTTGTGAAAACAAAGAAGCTACCGATGTGAACTTTAACTCGGTGATGTCTTATTGTTTAGCCAACCTGGATGATATTCATGTTTTTATTGGAACTCATAATGAGGTAAGTAATTACCTGGCGCTTCAAATTATGGAGGATAAAAACCTGGCACTTGACGATCAGCGCATTTGGTTTAGCCAGTTATATGGAATGAGTGATCATATTAGTTTTAACCTTGCCAGAAAGGGTTATAACTCGGCTAAATTATTACCGTTTGGGCCAATTCGCGATGTGGTGCCTTACCTAATGCGTAGAGCTCAGGAAAATACTTCGGTTTCAGGACAAACCGGAAGGGAGCTTTCTTTATTGCGGGAAGAAAAGAAACGCCGAAAAGGAGAGCCTACAAAAAGCGACCGAAAGGAATTTTAATATAAAATTTCACCTCATAAAAAAAGCTGCCCTAAGAGCAGCTTTTTTTATGATTTTGCTGAAGCTTTATTCGGAAGTTTCAGCCATTGTATGATAGACGTTTTGAACATCATCGTCTTCTTCAAGCCTTTCCAAAAGTTTTTCAACATCGGCAGCCTGTTCTTCAGTAAGACTTTTAGTAACCTGCGGAATTCTTTCAAAACCAGATGACAAAATTTCTATATCGCGGCGCTCCAATTCTTTTTGAATAGCACCAAAATTTTCAAATGGGGCATATATATGAATTCCGTCTTCATCCTGGAAAACTTCTTCAGCACCAAAATCTATAAACTCCAGTTCAAGTTCCTCAACATCCAAACCTTCAGGATTAATTCGGAAATTACAGGTATGATCAAACATAAATTCTACTGAACCTGAGGTACCAAGGTTGCCGTCGCATTTATTAAAATGAGCTCTCACATTGGCAACGGTTCGATTATTATTATCGGTAGCAGTTTCAACCAGTACAGCGATCCCATGAGGAGCATAACCTTCAAAAAGAACAATTTTATAATCTCCCTGGCTTTTATCGCTGGCACGTTTAATAGCCCTCTCGATATTGTCTTTAGGCATATTAACGCTTTTGGCGTTTTGAATTACGGCTCGAAGACGGGCATTGGTTTCAGGATCGGGGCCACCTTCCTTAACCGCCATAACTATATCTTTTCCTATGCGAGTAAAGGCTTTGGCCATTGCCGACCAGCGTTTCATTTTACGCGCTTTTCTAAATTCGAATGCTCTTCCCATTATTTTTTAAATGCTGTGAAAAAATTGATCGCAAAAATAGCAAAATACTGCTATTTTGGTCATTAATTTTATGCCGAAGCTTCCACTATATCTTCAATAGCCCGGGCAAGTCTAAAATCTTTTTCTGTAACGCCCCCGGCATCGTGGGTAGATAGTGAGATTTCCAGTTCATTATACACATTGGTCCAATTGGGATGATGATTCAAAGCTTCGGCTTCAAAAGCAATACGGGCCATCACTGTAAAGGCATCCTTAAAATCCTCAAATTGAAAACTGGTATGAATGGCATTATCTTTAAATGTCCATCCCTGAAAATCTTCTAATTTTTGTTCGATTTCAGATTCGGTGAATTTTTTCATAAGTCTTTATTTTTTCAGAAATAAAGTTACTTAAGTTTTTCCAGACTAAGAGACTTTGAAGAAGCTTTACTTTTAAAGCTTTATGCTGGCTTTCACAACATCCTGAACTTCAAATTGTAAATTTTTAGGCAGGAGGTTGTCTTTTGGTAATACTGCGATGAATCTGTCAAAATTAGAGTCGTAAACGTTTTTAAATAAAGGATTGTCGATCTCCAGGGCTTTGCAGACATCCTGAATAAAATCTTTTTGGTGAATTAAATCATTGCTCCCCAAGTGAAAAACTCCCTGGCGTTTGCGGTTTATTATATAATGGACCTGCTGGGTGAGTTTAGAGATTTCGGTAACATTAATTACCACATTGGGAAAAACTTCAATCGGCTCTCCCAACTCGCAGATTAGTCTTAATTCTTTAATTCTTGGAGATTCACTTCCAAAGACCATGGGCAGCCTTAAAATATTGTACTTTTCGTTGGGCAGTCGCAGAAGTGTATTTTCAATTTTTATTTTAAACCTTCCATAAATGCTTTGAGATAGCGTCTTATCGTACTCATAAGAAGGATAATTGGTAAAAGCATCGAACACATTAGAAGAGGAAAGAAATATCAACTTGCATTCCTGGCGTAAAATATAGTTGATGATTGAATTATGGGTATGAAGCTGGGCTTCAAAATTACCGTGCAGGGCCGAAATAATAAGCCCGGGTTTTAGATTTTCGAGAAGAATATCAACATTCTCGGTTTCCATATCAAATTGATGGAAATGCTGATTTTTCTCATACTCCCTCGAAGGGGTGCGATAGGTGCCGTGAGTATCAAAATAGGAGCATAGCTCTTTATATAAGGCGTTGCCTATAAAGCCGCTAGCTCCTAATATTAAAATTCTTTCCAAATAAATTATCCTTTATAAAAGGGCAATTTCACCTGGGTAGCAGAAACGGCTTTTTTTCTAATTTGAATATTAATTTTATTACCTACACCTGCAATTTCGGCCGGTACATATCCCAAACCGATTCCCTTTTCTAAAGATGGTGACATCGTCCCTGAAGTAACCCGGCCAATAACCTTGCCATTTTCATCTACAATATCGTAACCCTGGCGCGGGATACCACGTTCATCTAATTCGAAAGCTATAAGTTTTCTCTTTGGCCCGTTTTCCTTTTCCTTCTTAAGGGCTTCACTGTTTACGAAGTCTTTGGTGAACTTTGTGATCCAACCCAAACCGGCTTCTATAGGAGAGGTGGTATCATCTATATCGTTTCCATAAAGGCAATAACCCATTTCAAGTCGTAAAGTATCACGGGCAGCCAGGCCAATAGGTTTGATACCAAAGTCTTTCCCGGCTTCCATCACGCGGTCCCAGATTTGTTCAGCATCTTCATTCTTGAAATAAATTTCGAATCCGCCGCTACCGGTATAACCTGTGGCAGAAACAATCACTTTATCAACCCCGGCAAATTCGCCAACTTCAAAAGTGTAAAATTTCATGTTTTTCAGGTCAATATCAGTAAGGGATTGCATAGCTTCTGCTGCTTTTGGTCCCTGAATGGCCAGTAGCGAATATTCATCGCTCATATCGCGCATAGTGGCATCCATCGAATTGTGTTGAGCAATCCAATTCCAGTCTTTTTCGATATTTGAAGCATTGACCACCAAAAGGTATTTTTCCTCATTCATTCGGTAAATGATGAGATCGTCTACAATGCCTCCTTCGTGATTTGGCATACAGCTGTACTGTGCTTTACCATCGCTAAGTTTTGAGGCGTCGTTGCTGCTTATTTTCTGGATAAGTTCCAGAGAGTGCTCCCCGGTGATTAAAAATTCACCCATATGGGATACGTCAAAAACACCTAAATTCTCACGAACATTTTGATGTTCAATATTTACCCCTTCATAGGAAACCGGCATATTAAACCCGGCAAAAGGAATCATTTTGGCGTTTAAGGCTTTATGTCTGGCAGACAGGGCAATTTCTTTCATTATTTTCAAAATTTGAGCAAATTTATCGATTTCACCGTGAATACAATATTTTAATCCCAGTTTTATCTTTAAATATTGAGATTCATTGCATAGCTTTATAAAGCTAAAACCAATTGAAATGAAAATTTTAAGCGCCGAAAAACTTCAGGAAGCCGATAAATACAGCATCGAGCAGCAGGGAATTCAATCTCTTGAATTGATGGAGCGAGCAGCAACCAGGGTTTTTAATGAAATTCACAGCAGGTTGCAGAATGCCGATATCCCTATTAAAATTTTTTGTGGCCCCGGGAATAATGGGGGCGATGGCCTGGTAATAGCGCGCTTGCTTTTAAAACAAAATTACAGGCCTGAAGTATTTATTGTCAATTTTACTCAAAACCGAAGTGAAGATTTTACTACTAATCTCACTCGACTCGAAAAAATAAAAAATGCAAAGATTGCTGAAATTGATGAAGCTAACGACATCCCCGAAATTTCAAAAGGGGATTTTGTGGTCGATGCCATATTTGGAATAGGTTTATCGAGAAAAGTTAGCGGGATCGCCCGGGAGGTAATTAATAAAGTCAATGAAAGCAAAGCCTTTGTGCTCGCTATAGATATGCCTTCAGGCTTGTTTTCTGATAAAATTCCGGAAGCAGATGAAGCGGTAATTAACGCCGAATTTACGCTAAGCTTTCAATGTCCCAAAATGGTGTTTTATTTGCCTCAAACTATGAATTATATAGGCCAGGTAAAAATTCTCGATATAGGTTTAGACCGCAAATTTATTGCCGGGGCAGAGGCCCAGGCGCAGCTTATTGGAATTAAAGAAGCGGCCTGCCTTTATAAGGAACGTCAAAAAAATTCGCATAAAGGCGATTTTGGCCATAGCCTGGTGATAGGCGGGAGTTACGGGAAAATGGGAAGTGTGGTTTTAAGTGCCCGTGCCGTATTAAGAACGGGATCGGGGCTTTGCACCGTATTTTCACCCTCTTGCGGATATGAAATTCTGCAGATAGGCATTCCTGAGGTGATGACTTTAAGCGATAAAAACGAAAAAGTTTTAAGCCATATAAAATTCGATCTAGATCCAGATGCGATTTGCTTCGGAATGGGGGCAGGGACCAAGCCAGCCGTTCAAACTGCATTCGAAGAATTTTTAGCTTCAGCAAAATCACCGCTCCTCATCGATGCAGATGGGATTAATATTTTATCGAAAAAATCAGAATTGCTGAAGTTGCTTCCTGAAAATTCCATCCTCACACCGCATCCCGGAGAATTGAAAAGGCTTTTAGGGAAATGGGAAGATGATTTTGATAAAATTCATAAAGTACAGGCTTTTGTAAAGAAACATAAACTCATACTTGTTTTGAAGGGGGCGCATACTTTTATATTTAATAAAGACCGGATCTATATCAATAATTCAGGAAACGCGGGAATGGCGACTGCTGGCAGCGGTGATGTCTTATCGGGAGTAATCACGGGGCTTTTATCTCAAAAATATGAGCCATTACAGGCTGCCATTTTTGGAGTATTTCTACACGGGCTGTCAGGCGATCTTGCCACAGCAAAAATTTCTGAAGAATCCCTTATCGCGAGCGATATAATTGAACATTTAGGGGATGCTTATAACAAGATTAGAAATGTGGAATCTTAGATTATGAAATATTCAACAACAAACATTTTTATCGAGAATTTTATAAAATGTTTAAGTCTCATTTGGAATACAGCAATCTAAATCGGATTTTTGAGCTCCCATTTCTAAATCATTTAATTGCATGCAAACTCATCATTATATAAGTTCAGATATTCTTAGTCTTGACATAATTCAGGATATACTTGAAAATAATAAGAAACTGGAGCTAAGTGATGAGGCCCGCCTGAATATTGAAAAATCCCGTGCTTATCTCAATAAAAAGATAGGATCAAGCGATCGTCCCGTTTATGGCATTAATACAGGTTTTGGAGCGCTGTGCAACGTAAAAATTAGTCCTGAAAAACTTACCGAACTTCAGGAAAACCTTGTGAAGTCTCACGCCTGTGGGACCGGCGACCTGGTATCCAGGCCGGTGATCAGGTTAATGCTGTTGCTAAAAATCCAGTCTCTTAGTTACGGCAATTCGGGAGTGGCTACCGCTACTGTTAACCGACTAATTGATTTTTATAATGAAGATATTTTGCCTGTTATTTATGAACAGGGCTCTTTAGGAGCTTCAGGAGATCTGGCGCCCCTGGCTCATCTTGCACTTCCGTTAATTGGGGAAGGAGAGGTTTATTATAAAGAATCAATTTTAAGTGGAAGTGAAATCCTTGAAAAAATGGGTTGGGAACCGCTTAAACTCCAATCTAAAGAGGGTCTTGCCCTTTTAAACGGAACCCAGTTTATGAGCGCCCACGGTATCTACGCCTTATTAATGGCTTATAAACATTCATATTTTGCCGATTTGATCGGAGCAATTTCTATTGATGCTTTTGATTGTAATATGAGCCCGTTTGATGAGTTGGTACATTTGGTAAGACCTCACCGCGGACAAATAAAAACTGCCGAGCGAATAAGGAAGTTTCTCGAAGGCAGTGAAATTGCCATAAAAGAGAAAGAAAGTGTCCAGGATCCCTATTCGTTTCGCTGTATTCCACAGGTGCATGGTGCCAGTAAAGACAGCCTGGCTTTTGTACACAAAACGCTCAAGACTGAAATTAATTCGGTAACCGATAATCCCAACATTTTTATTGAGGACGATAAGATTATTAGCGGAGGGAATTTTCACGGGCAACCGCTGGCACTCGCTCTCGATTATCTTGCCATCGCGATGGCAGAACTTGCCAATATTTCTGAAAGAAGGGTTTATCAGTTGGTTTCAGGTCTTCGGGGCTTGCCTGCATTTTTGGTAGAAAACCCGGGACTAAACAGCGGATTTATGATTCCGCAATATACTGCGGCCAGTATTGTAAGTCAGAATAAACAATTGGCGGTGCCGGCATCTGTCGATTCGATCGTATCTTCAAACGGGCAGGAAGATCACGTTAGTATGGGAGCAAATTCGGCTACGAAATTGTTAAAGGTTATGGAGAATTTGAATTCGGTTTTAGCTATCGAACTATTTAACGCTTCACAGGCCCTTCATTTTAGAGAACCTGCCAAAACTTCAGCATTTTTAAATGATTTTCTGAAGCAATTCAGAAAAGAAGTACCGGTACTACCCGAAGATGTTACTATGGCACCTTACATTAAAAAAGCAAAAGCCTTTCTCAAAAACTATAAAACCAGCGAGACTATTTTATGCGATTAAGCCTGTTTTGAGCCCAGATTATAGCATCTTCCAGCAATTCAAAAACCTCAAAGGCTGCATTGTCTTTATAAAATTTCTTTTCTACCTCAAAGGCATTTAACCTGGTTAATGGATTCAGGGACACCACGGCAATGGCTTCCAGGTTGTCTACGGCGGCAGAATCTCTGTAAACCATAGGATCTACGGCATAAGAATAAGTGCGGTTTGAAATATAGACATAGGTTTTTTTGCCAAAATATTCTCTTCCTATTTCAAGTAACTTTTGGTTATTTTCCACACTGAATAACACGCCCTCGTTTAATTCGGCAATAAGGATCTGGTCCAGGATTTTAACCTGACCAAATTCCAGTTTAATTATATTATTGGCCATTGAGGCATTTTTGAATTATATATAATAGTAGGGTAGAATATAAGAAAGCCGCTATAATGACAAGCGGCTTCTTTAAATTCAAAATTTCAATTTTATTTTATGATTCGGTTTCTTCAACCTTTTTATCAATTTTTATAGTCAACTCATTTTTCTTTTCATCGAGATCCATAAAAATCTTGTCGCCTTCCTTCAATTTTGAAGTTATAATTTCTTCGGCCAGTGCATCTTCAATATACTTTTGAATAGCCCTGTTAAGAGGTCGGGCACCATATTGCTTGTCCCATCCTTTCTCGGCGATGAAATCTTTGGCCTTTTCGCTAAGTTTAAGGTCATAGCCAAGAGCTCCAATTCTTCCGAAGAGTTTTCCGAGCTCTATATCAATGATCTTATGAATATCTTCTTTTTCCAGAGAATTAAAAATTACTACATCGTCAATTCTATTGAGGAATTCTGGAGCGAAAGCTTTTTTAAGCGCATTTTCAATTACGCTGCGGGCATTCTCATCGGCCTGAGAGCGAATACTACTGGTGCCAAATCCAACCCCCTGCCCGAAATCTTTCAATTTTCTGGCTCCGATATTCGAAGTCATAATTATGATAGTATTTCTGAAGTCAATTTTTCTCCCCAAACTATCGGTTAAATAACCGTCATCAAGCACCTGAAGCATCATGTTGAATACATCGGGATGAGCTTTTTCAATTTCATCAAGTAAGATCACAGCATAAGGTTTACGGCGCACCTTTTCGGTAAGCTGACCACCTTCTTCGTAACCCACATATCCCGGAGGTGCTCCAATCAATCTGGAAACGGCAAATTTCTCCATATACTCGCTCATATCTATCCTGATAAGAGCATCGTCATTGTCGAATAATTCTCGTGCCAGAACCTTAGCCAACTGGGTTTTACCCACACCGGTTTGTCCCAGGAAGATAAATGAACCAATAGGCTTGTTGGGATCTTTTAGACCGGCACGGTTTCTTTGAATAGCTTTTACCACTTTTCCTACAGCTTCATCCTGGCCAATTACTTTACCTTTAATTCGCTTAGGTAATTCAACCAACTTGTTGCTTTCGGTTTGGGCAATTCTATTAACAGGAATGCCTGTCATCATAGAAACCACATCGGCAACGCTGTCTTCGTTAACTATTTCTTTATGTTTTTTAGATTCCTCTTCCCAGCGTTCCTGAGCTACCTGTAGTTCTTTTTCTAGATTCTTTTCATCATCCCGAAGTTTGGCAGCTTCTTCGTATTTCTGCTTTTTAACCACTGTATTTTTAAGCTCTCTAACCTCTTCCAATTTGCGTTCAAGGTCTAGAATTTGCTTGGGCACATCAATATTGGTAATATGAACACGGCTTCCAGCCTCATCTAAAGCATCGATAGCTTTATCTGGTAGAAATCTATCGGTCATATACCTATTGGTAAGTTTTACACAGGCTTCGATCGCTTCAGGAGTATAGGTTACATTATGATGATCTTCGTACTTATCTTTAATATTGTTTAGAATCTCAATGGTTTCTTCTACCGAAGTAGGTTCTACGATAACCTTCTGAAATCTTCGTTCCAGGGCTCCGTCTTTTTCGATATACTGCCTGTATTCATCTAGGGTAGTGGCTCCAATACATTGAATTTCACCCCTGGCCAGTGCCGGTTTAAACATATTACTGGCATCAAGACTCCCTGTGGCGCCTCCTGCACCTACTATAGTATGAATCTCATCAATAAAGAGAATGATATCATCGTTCTTTTCAAGTTCATTCATCACCGCTTTCATTCGCTCTTCAAACTGGCCCCTGTATTTGGTTCCGGCCACAAGGCTGGCCAAATCGAGGGTAACCACGCGTTTATCAAAGAGAATACGGGAAACTTTTCGTTTGATGATTCTAAGGGCAAGACCCTCGGCTATAGCCGATTTTCCCACACCCGGTTCTCCGATTAAAAGAGGGTTGTTTTTCTTTCTTCGGCTAAGAATTTGAGAAACCCTTTCAATTTCTTTTTCCCGGCCCACTACCGGGTCGAGTTTATCGGCTTCGGCCATCGCGGTAAGGTCTCTTCCGAAGTTATCCAAAACCGGAGTTTTAGACTTTTTATTAGCTTTCCCGGCAGTGCTTCCTCCACCGCTAAAGGGGTTTTCCCTGGTAGACTCACCAGCACCGCCATCATCATCAGAAAATGATTCGGCTCGCGGAGAATCGGGAAAATCGTTTTCATCGCTGGCCATCATGTATTTAAACTGATCTTTCACTCCATCGTAATCTATCTTAAGTTTATTAAGAAGTTTAGTGGTAGGATCGTTTTCATTTCTCAGGATACAAAGCAGTAAATGCGCTGTATTGATTGAAGGGCTTTGAAATAACTTAGCCTCCAAAAACGTGGTTTTTAAGGCGCGTTCGGCCTGTCGGGTTAGGTGCAGGTTGCGTTTTTCATTAGCGACTGCATTTATATTAGAACTGGCAGGATTAAGGATTTCGACCTTTCTTCTAAGGTGATCCAAATCCACTTCCATTGCGTTGAGTATATCTATAGCTTTGCCATCGCCGTCGCGCAGCAGACCTAACATTAAATGCTCTGTACCAATAAAATCGTGGCCCAGTCTTAATGCTTCTTCTTTGCTGTAGGCGATTACATCTTTAACTCGTGGGGAAAAATTATCATCCATCTTTTCTACCTTTCTCTCTTTAATTACTGATAGGCTAATTTCAAAAATTATACCTAATCCAGCTAGTATAGCTAATTGACAAATTTAGTTTTGATATTCAAAGTGGAAAATAAGGAACTTATCAACGATAACCCAATAATTTTTTGTTAATAAAATATGGGAATATGAGTGAGCCAAAGGCTTTAAACATATATAAAATATGTAAATTGCTCCGTTAGATTAATAGACCTTAATTAAACTTTATAATATGGCTGAAGGAGAAAAATTAATTCCTATCAACATTGAAGATGAAATGAAATCGGCCTACATTGATTATTCAATGTCGGTCATTGTGTCACGTGCCTTACCCGATGTGCGTGATGGTTTAAAGCCGGTTCACCGAAGAGTACTCTATGGAATGTATGAATTGGGAGTGCTTTCTAATCGAGCCTATAAAAAGTCTGCCAGAATTGTAGGAGAAGTTCTGGGTAAGTATCACCCTCATGGTGATTCCTCAGTTTATGATACTATGGTTAGGATGGCCCAGGAATGGAGTATGCGTTATATGCTCGTTGATGGACAGGGTAACTTTGGATCGGTAGATGGGGATAGTCCTGCAGCAATGCGATATACTGAAGCCAGAATGCGCAAGATTAGCGAAGATATGCTGGCCGATATCGATAAAGAAACTGTTGATACCCAGTTAAACTTCGACGATTCTCTTAGCGAACCCGTAGTTTTACCTACCCGAATTCCCAACTTATTGGTTAATGGTACCAGTGGTATCGCGGTGGGAATGGCTACCAATATGCCCCCTCATAATCTTTCTGAAGTTATAGACGGTACGGTGGCTTATATCGATAATAACGATATAGAAATCGACGAACTTATGGAGCATATTAAAGCTCCAGATTTCCCTACCGGCGGGACTATTTACGGTTACGATGGCGTTCGGGAAGCCTTTAAAACCGGAAAAGGCAGAGTGGTGTTAAGAGCTAAATCTCACCTTGAAGAAATCAATGGCCGGGAGTTTATCGTTGTGACCGAGATTCCCTATCAGGTGAATAAAGCCGATATGATCAAGAAAACGGCCGACCTGGTAAATGAAAAGAAAATCGACGGGATAAGCTTAATAAGAGATGAATCTGATAGAAACGGAATGCGTATCGTTTACCAGCTTAAACGTGATGCTATTCCAAATATCGTTTTAAATACCTTATATAAGCATACAGCACTTCAAAATAGTTTTAGTGTTAACAATATTGCCCTGGTAAAGGGTAGACCAGAACTTTTAAACCTAAAGGAAATTATTCATCATTTCGTAGAGCATCGTCACGAAGTGGTGGTGAGACGTACAGAATATGAATTAAGGAAAGCTGAAGAAAGAGCTCATATTCTAGAAGGTTTGATCATAGCTTCAGATAATATTGATGAAGTTATAGCTCTCATTCGTGCTTCCGGGAACGCCGAAGAAGCAAGGGAGAAACTTATCGAAAGGTTCGAGTTAACCGAAATTCAAGCCCGGGCAATCGTAGAGATGCGCCTAAGACAGTTAACCGGACTGGAGCAGGATAAACTTCGTGCAGAATACGAAGAAATTTTAAAGACCATTGAAGACCTTAAAGATATCCTGGCTCGTAAAGAGCGACGTATGCAGGTAATAAAAGATGAGCTAGAGGAAGTTAAAGAGAAATACGGTGACAAACGCCGTTCTGAAATTGAGTATTCTGGAGGTGATCTTAGTATAGAAGATATGATTCCAGATGAAAGAGTGGTAATCACCATTTCACATGCTGGTTATATTAAAAGAACTTCGCTTAATGAATATAAAACTCAAAACAGGGGTGGAGTAGGACAAAAAGGAAGCAACACCCGAAATGAAGATTTTCTTGAATATTTATTTTCGGGAACCAATCACCAGTATATGCTTTTCTTTACTCAAAAAGGAAAATGTTTCTGGATGCGGGTATATGAAATTCCTGAAGGAAGTAAAGCCTCTAAAGGTAGAGCTATTCAGAACCTAATCAACATCGAGCCCGATGATAAGGTGAAGGCCTTTATTTGTACCCAGGACCTCAAAGATGAGGAATATGTAAACAATCACTTTGTGATTATGGCCACCAAAAAAGGGCAGGTTAAAAAAACTTCGCTTGAGCAATATTCCCGTCCACGAACCAATGGAATCAACGCGATCACCATTAAGGAGGATGACGAATTACTGGAAGCTAAACTTACCAATGGAAACAGCCAGGTAATGCTTGCTGTTAAGAGCGGCAAAGCCATTAGGTTTGAGGAAAGTAAAACCAGGCCTATGGGACGAAATGCTTCAGGAGTACGAGGAATCACCCTGGCCAGTGAAGAGGATGAAGTGGTAGGAATGGTTGCAGTTGAAGAAATGGATTCTGATATCCTTGTAGTTTCAGAAAAAGGATATGGAAAACGTTCCAGCCTGGAGGATTACCGAATTACAAACCGTGGGGGTAAAGGGGTGAAGACCATTTCGATTACCGAAAAAACCGGAGAATTGGTAGCTATTAAAAATGTTAGCGACCAGGATGATATTATGATTATCAATAAATCTGGAATTGTAATTCGTATGGAAGTTTCCAGCCTACGAGTTATGGGACGTGCCACCCAGGGAGTTCGTTTAATCAATTTAAAAGGGAAAGACGCCATTGCTGCAGTAGCAAAAGTATTGCACGATGAAGATGACGTGGATGCTATGGATGATGCCGAAACCCCCGACAAACCTGCCGAACCTGGAACTGGCACAACAATTGCAGAAGATAGTACCGAATAAATAGTAAACCAAAACCAAATAGAATGAAAACTAATATTTTAAGCATTGCGCTGGCTTTTTCTACTCTAACGGCTCTGGCTCAAAAAGATGAGATTAAGAATGCCGGTGACGCTGTAGAAGACGGTAATTTTACACAAGCTCAGGCTGAAATTCAAAAAGCCGAGCCTAAATTAAGTGAGGCTAATAATCGCTGGACCGAGAGATTCTACCTTTATAAAGGTCAGGCTTACTGGCAAAATGGGCAGGCTACCAATGTAGATGACATTATTACTGCTGCTAAAGCTTTTGAACAGGCTGCAGAAATGGGGAATACAGACGCTTCTGAAACCCTGGTTCGGTTAAAAGATGAACTTATCAATAAAGCAGTAGCCGATCAAAATTCTCAGGAGTTTGGAAAATCTGCCGAGAAACTGTATGCTGCTTATAACATTAGCCCTCAGGATACCATTTACCTTTATTATGCTGCCAATTCTGCAGTTCAGGGTCAGGATTATGAGGTTGCTATCGATTATTTGAACCAGTTAAAAGCAATGGATTATGATGGTTCAGGTGTAGAATATTATGCAGTTAATACTGAATCTGGTGAAAAAGAACGTATGGGGTCTAAAGAACAAATGGACCTAATGGTTAAAACCGGACAGTATGAAAACCCTGAAGAAACCAAAGTTCCTTCTAAAAAAGGAGAAATAGCAGGACTTATTGCCAGAATTTATATTGCTGAAGAAGATTACGAGAAAGCAATCGCTGCTATGGATGATGCTAAAGCTACCAATCCCGATGATGCTTCTTTGCTTCAAGCTGAAGCCGATATGTATTATAGAATGGGAGAAAAGGATAAATACCAGGAGCTTATGAACGAGCTTGCTGAAAAATATCCAGATGACGCATCAATTCAGTATAATCTTGGTGTAACTTCAGCTGAATTGGGTGATAATGAAAAGGCTGTGGAATATTATAAAAGAGCTCTTGAAATCGATCCTGAAATGAATCAGGCCCGAATGAATATTATCGCTGCAATTCTTGCTAAAGAAAGAGCGCTTATCGATGAGATGAACAATCTTGGAATGAGTAAAGAAGACAGCAAGCGTTACGAGGAGTTGGAAGAGGAGAGAAAAGAGGTTTATAAAGAATCACTTCCTTATCTTGAAGCCGCTATTAAAGCTGAGCCGAACAACTTAGATGCCATTAGAACTGCAAGAAATATCTATACTCAATTGGATATGGAAGATAAAGCAGAAGAAATGAATGCTAAATTGGAGAATCAATAATAAATTCTTCAACACCAAATAATAAAGGAGGCTGTCTGAAAAGGCAGTCTCTTTTTTATTGGAAATAATTCAGGATAGTATTATTTTCATGGTATGAAAGCTAAAGTTGTATTTAAGACCTACGACCAATCCCAGTTAAGTCTTTTACCTCCCAGTTATGATGATTTGGTTCCTGCCCATCATCCCGTTAGAATCGTCAATACGATTATTGATCAAATCGACATTTCAGCTTTGGAGCGAAGCTACAAAGGTGGCGGTACTTCCAGTTACCATCCCCGGATGTTGCTCAAGGTTATAATCTATGCCTACCTGCGTAATATGTATTCCTCCCGGAAAATTGAACAGGCCTTGCAGGAGAACATTCATTTTATGTGGCTCAGCGGGCAATGTAAACCAGACCATAATACCATTAATGATTTTAGAGGCAAACGCTTAAAAGGGAAGTTTAAAAACATTTTTAACCAGGTAGTTCTTTTGTTAGCAGATCAGGGCGTATTATCCTTAAAGGAGCTTTTTGTAGATGGTACTAAGATAGAGGCCAATGCCAACCGATTTACTTTTGTATGGGGTAAATCGATTAAGAACAGTAAGGAGCGTATCAAGAAACAGCTGCGTGAACTCTGGTCGTATGTAGAAAAGGTTTATGACCAGGAGCAAATGCTTCCCAACACTCCAGATTTTGATGCTATCGATCCTGCTGAAGTTGCCAAAACCATCGATGCTATTAACGATGCATTAAAGGATAAAAAGATCGATCAAAAAGTAAAACAAAAGCTTCACTACGCTAAAAAGAACTGGCCGGCAAACCTAAAGAAATATCAGCAGCAGAAAGCCATTCTAGGCAAGCGCAACAGCTATAGTAAAACAGACCCTGATGCTACTTTTATGCGAATGAAAGATGATTATATGCAAAACGGGCAATTAAAACCCGGGTATAATCTTCAGGCCTCTTCCAATAATCAATTCATCACCAATTACACCTTAGCTCAAACCACGGCTGATACCACTACGCTAAAAAATCACTTACAGGATCATATCGATTCTTTTAACCAAACTCCTGAAACCCTCACTGCCGATGCGGGTTATGGCAGCGAAGAAAATTACAGCGATTTAGAACAAAAAGGAGTGACCGCCTTTGTTAAATATAACTACTTCCATAAAGAACAACGCGATAAAAAGCATCAGGAAAATCCCTTTCATCCTGATCATTTATTTTATAATAAGGAAACTGATACGTATTACTGCCCTATGGGCCAGGCGATGCAGAAAGTAAAATCCTATAAATCAAAAACCAAAAACGGTTTTATTCAAAAGGTTGATCGCTACCAGGCTCAAAACTGCCAGGGATGTCCTTTGCGGGGTAGCTGCCATAAATCAAAAGGGAATAGGATCATAGAGCGCAACCACAACCTGATTCGTCTCAAACAAAAAGCTAAAACCCTACTCCTAAGCGAAGCTGGTATAGCCCATCGCAAGCGTAGATGTTGGGACGTAGAAGCTATCTTCGGAAATATCAAACAAAATATGGGCTTCAAGCGATTTATGTTACGAGGGAAGGATAAAGTCACTACCGAAATAGGACTAATAGCGATGGCACATAACCTCAAAAAGTTCACTCTAGTACAGTGAGTAGGAACATCCTATTAACTTTTAACCCATAACGAATAACGAAAACAATAACATTGTAAAACTGCCTAAAGCAAGAATAAAAAAAGACCGTCTAAAAATAGCTTTTTAGACGGCCTCTTTTTATTCAAATTCAATTAGAGTGGAAACTTAAATAATCTTTTTAATAACTCTTAGTTGATGGGTATGGCGTCGCAATTCTGAATTGAATATACCTGAATGATCTATGCGATCTATTCTCACTTTTCCGTCTACGTGAATTATATGATTATCTTTCATCATAATCCCCACGTGATTAATTACCCCATCTTTATCATCAAAAAATGCCAAATCACCTGGCTCACTTTCTTCGATAAAACTTAAGGCTTCCCCTTGTTTGGCCTGTTGAGCTGCATCTCTTTTGAGTTTATAGCCATTTAGCTTATAAACCAATTGCGTGAAGCCGCTGGCATCAATTCCCAGGGCCGACCTTCCGGCCCAGGAATGTGGTGCATTTAATAACAATAAGGAAGTTTGAATCAAATTAATCTTCGGCTGAATACCCGAGATAGACTCCCCATCATAAGAATGCTTGAAAAATTCAAGGCTATTGAGTTGAGATCCCAGGGGAACAGGCATTATAAACTCATCAGCATCGATGATATACTCCAGAATTTCATTGCTTAATACAGGGTTCTGCTGCTGAAGCTGTAAAAAATGATCTTCCTCGATCTTGATAAATTGCTTGTTTGATATCCAGCCTTCAAAATCATCGAATGCAATACGGATTTTGCTCCAGGTTGCACGTTCTTCAAGTACTTTAAAATGTTCTCCATATAGAACCTGGGATAGCATCCCGCTTTCATAGCTCGCTGCCTCTCGCAGCGGTACTATCCCCAAATGGCAAATTCCGTATTGCATTAAATCTAAAGATCTAAAAAAAGTTTAGCTATTTCTTTCAATTACCATCGCCGATGCACCTCCGCCACCGTTACAGATTGCAGCAGCTCCAATTTTCGCATTTTGCTGTTCCAACACATTTAGCAGGGTAATTAAAATACGAACTCCACTACATCCCAGGGGATGGCCTAAAGAAACTGCACCACCATTAATATTTACTTTGGCAGGATCAAGATCCATCAATTTTGTATTAGCTAAACCAACTACGGCAAAAGCCTCATTGAATTCAAAGAAATCAACCTCTTCTTTAGAAACCCCGGCTTTTGCAAGTGCTTTAGGAAGGGCCTTGGCGGGAGCAGTTGTAAACCATTTAGGTTCCTGAGCTGCATCGGCAAAGCCTTTGATAGTAGCCAGAATTTTAAGTCCAAGTTCTTCAGCTTTCTCCCGGCTCATCAATATCATTGCACCCGCACCATCATTAATCGTAGAAGCATTTGCTGCGGTTACGGTTCCATCTTTGCTAAAGGCAGGTCGAAGAGAAGAAATTTTGTCCATACGAACATTTTTAAATTCCTCATCCTGGTTTACGATAATGGGATCACCCTTTCGCTGTGGTACTTCAACAGGTACAACTTCATTATCAAACTTACCTTCTTCCCAGGCTTTAGCCGATTTTTTATAAGAATCGATCGCGAAATTATCCTGGTCTTCCCGTGAAAAATTATATTCTGTGGCGCATAAATCGGCACAGGTGCCCATTGCATTCTGATCGTAGGCATCTACAAGCCCATCTTTTTGCATCCCATCGATCATTTGAGCAGGCCCAAATTTTTGACCATTCCGAAGATGTAAATAATGCGGGATCAAACTCATATTTTCCATTCCGCCGGCTACAACGATACTGGTATCGCCCAGGGCAATAGACTGTGCTGCCTGCATCACGGCTTTCATTCCGCTGGCACAAACTTTATTTACTGTGGTACAGGGAACCGTATCGGGGATTCCTGCTCCAAGAGCGGCCTGTCTGGCAGGAGCCTGGCCCACACCGGCCTGCACTACATTTCCCATTAATACTTCCCCAACCATTTCGGGCTTAAGATTGATTTTATCCAGAGCTCCTTTAATCGCTATTGAACCCAATTTGGTTGCGGGTACACTTGCCAGGCTTCCCAAAAAACTTCCAATAGGAGTTCGGGCCGCGCTAACTATTACTACTTCTTTCATGATTTATGTTTTGATTGTGTTGCGAATTTAGTGATTTTATAAGGAACTTAACAAGACTGCGAATTGCACGTCTATTTTTTAGTACATTTGAATTATAGCTTCGCTTCTATGATCAAATTCGTAAATAAACTTTATAAAAATCAGGCGCTTTTTTATAAGATTTTTCTGTTTGTAATTTCGGCGGTTTTAATTGTTTATATGTTGCCCAAAGGCGGGAAATTCAAATATGAAATTCCTAAAGGAAAGCCCTGGCAACACGAAAATTTATATGCACCCTTTGATTTTGCTATTCAAAAAACCGAGGAAGAACTAAACAGCGAGAGAGAAGCGATTAAACGGGATCATATCCCATATTTTCAATATAACCAGGCGATTCCGCCAACCGTGAAAACCGCTGCTACCAGCGAATTAAACGAGGTTTTTGCAGACAGCATTCTTTCAGTTTACCAGAACCAATTCAGCAGTTTTATTCAAAGTACTCTTGATGAAATCTATGAAAACGGACTCCTGCAGGAGAATATTCAGTTAGAGCCATCTCAACTGGTATACCTGCGAAAAGGGAATGAAGCCTATGAAATTTCGTATAGACGAATCCTGAAGCAATCAGACATCAGAGAATTTTTAAATGGTAAAATTTACGATAATGAATTGCTGGACTTTAATAACGAGCTGCTGGAGCTGTTTTTCAATATTATAGAACCCAATGTAGTTTACGATAGTGAGCTCACCGAAAAAGAATTGCAAAGTAAATTAAACAATATTTCCTATACCCGCGGAAATATTGAGCAGGGCAGCAGGGTGATCGCCAGAGGAGAAGTGGTAGAGGGCGATAAATACAATGCTCTTATGTCTTTAAAAGCTGAATATGAATCGCAACTTTGGAGCAAATCAAATCAAAGCTGGATTCTTTTCGGGTATATTGCCCTGGTAGCTTTGGCCTTGCTAATGTTGTTACTTTTTATTAGAAAATACAGGCCTCAAATTTTTGAAAATAATGTAAAGGTCACCTTTATCTTCTTCAATATCCTGTTTATGGTATTGCTCACCAGTGTGGTGGTTAGATTTGATGTAGATTTTGTGTATATGGTCCCCCTGTGTATTTTGCCTTTAACCCTTAAAGCATTTTTCGATGCCCGCCTGGGCCTGTTCACACACGTTATTACTGTATTACTGCTTGGATTTATAGTGCCTAATAGTTATGAATATATGTTTTTGCAAATTATAGCGGGAATTGTTACTATACTCACCATTTCCGAGCTTTATAAGCGAGCTAATTTATTTATCTCGGTGGGTCAGATTACCCTGGTTTATATCATTTCCTATTTTGCTTTTACCATTATTCAGGAAGGGAATATTGCCGATGTGGAAGCAGCAGTGTTTTTAACCTTTTTGCTGGGTGGATTGGCCACGCTCTTTGTGCAGCCTTTAATCTATATCTATGAAAAAATCTTCGGAATGGTTTCCGATATGTCCCTGCTGGAATTATCTGATACCAATTCGAAACTATTGAAAGAACTTTCAGAAAAAGCACCCGGTACCTTTCACCATTCCCTAAACGTAGCTAACCTGGCTGAAGCAGCGGCCAACGAAATCAATGCGAACGCTATGTTGGTTAGGGTAGGAGCCTTATATCACGATGTGGGGAAAATGCACAATCCAACCTATTTTACCGAAAATCAAACCACTTCGGTCAATACTCATGATGAACTCGATCCCCGGGAAAGTGCGAGAATTATTATTGAACACGTGATTAAAGGAATTGAAATTGCCAAGAAGAATAATCTGCCAGATAGGGTGATTGATTTTATTAGAACCCATCACGGCACCACCCTGGTTTATTACTTTTATATGAAAGAAAAGGAGATGAATCAGGCCGTCGATGAAGATTATTTTAGATATCCCGGGCCCATTCCTTTTAGTAAGGAGACTGCAATTTTAATGATGTGTGATAGTGTAGAGGCGGCAAGTAAGAGTTTAAAAGAGCCCACAGCCGGACTCATTGATAACTTCGTTGAAAAAATTATCAATAAACAAATGGAAGAAGGTCAATTTTTGAATTCCAATATCACCTTTAAGGAAATTCAACAGGTGAAAAAAATTCTAAAGCGTAAGCTTAAAAATATCTTTCACCTGCGTATTGAATATCCTGAATAATCAATGGATGTTTAATATTTCGTGCTCCTCACCATTAATGGTAAATTTCTCTCCAACATCCTTACCTTTCATCGCCTGGTAAATGGGTGCTTCGGTTGAAATGGCATATACGGTACTCCCGTCTTCCATAACGATTTTTCCGAGGGGTATAGAAATGAAATAGTAATTTCGGTCTGTCTCAACGATACTTCCAAAATTTATTTTCTGGCTGTAATGTTCCTGGTCTATTTCCTGAAGTTTTTCTTTCATTTCTCTCGAATCGCTAAGGTAACCGGCATATTGTTCAAATTCGCCTAATAACTGGCCCTTATTATCTTCATCGTAATCGGTCTTAATATCATTAGCTTCCATAGATTCCTTGATGTTATCCATTTCGCTTTGATACTTTTCGATGCGTTTATTTACCGCCTCCAGGCATTTGAAGTATAATTCTTTTTTATTGATGTCCATATTTAATTGGTTTAAATGCTTTTTTTAAAATTACATATCGCCTAAGAGCTTAAAGAATTTTTAGCATAAATTTAGTATCCCGGGGACGAGAGTCTCGCCTTGCCTTTCATAAGTATATAGACTTATATTTTAAAATTATAAGGTTTTTAGCTTATTTTATATAATTATAAGTTTTTTGACTTATATTTGAAGTATGAAAGCCGTAATCACAGCAGATTTAATTGACTCGACTCAATACAGGAAAAGCCTGCTTGAGAAGGTAATCACTGCACTAAATCAAGAGTTTATAAACCTTGGGTTGAAACCAAATGAAGAGTATCAGTTCTACAGGGGTGATAGTTTTCAGCTCATCACCACGGAATCAAAGGCTCTGAATATTGCCTTAAGACTCAAATCCCTGGTAATTAAAACCGGAACTCCTGCAAATCTACGCCTGGCAATAGGCGTTGGGAAGATAGAACATCCTGCTAAAAATATCGCTGAGGCCAATGGCGAGGCTTTTAGATTTTCAGGCTTAAGTTTGGATGAAATGAAATATGAACTGGCTTCCATACGTTTAAAAACTCCCGGCATTGATATTAATGCCGAGTTTAGGGTACACTTTTTATTGCTGGAAGAAATCATGCAACGCTGGAGCACGGCGTCGGCCGAGGTTATTTATTACCTGCTTCAGTCAAAAAAAGAAGCTGAAATTGCCGAAATTTTAGGCATAAGCCAATCGGCGGTGAACCAAAGAAAAAAGACGGCGGCCTGGCATTCCCTTCAGGCATTATTGATACATTATGAAAATCTAATTCCGAAAAAACTCAAGAATGGATAATCTTTACCTGGTTTTACTGCAATTGCTCGCGGCACATCTAATTACAGATTTTGTATTGCAACCGGGTTCCTGGATAGTTCACAAAAGAAAATTTAAGGCCAAATCGCTTTACCTTTATCTACATGCTTTTTTAGCCGGCTTCTTGAGCCTGGTTTTCCTTTTGAATTTTAATTTATGGCAAGTAGGCTTAGCTATTGCAGTTACTCACTTCTTTATAGACCTTTGGAAATTAAACCAACCCAAAGATGATCTAAAAACATTTTTGCTTGATCAACTTTTGCATCTTATCATTATAGGACTCGCCTGGCTATATATAATTTCAGGTTTTCAAGAAGTAGGGGGCTGGATAAGCCAGGCATTGAATTCCACCAAATTTTTGGCCATAACGCTGGCTTATCTTTTCGTGATTTTCCCAGCGGGCTATCTTATTGGAAAAGCCACCAGGCGCTGGCAGGATGAAGTGGAAAGCACACAAAAACAGAATAGCCTGGAAGCCGCAGGCAGGTATATAGGAATCTTTGAACGCATTCTAATCCTGAGTTTTATACTAACTCAAAACCTCCCGGCCATCGGATTTTTAATCGCAGCCAAATCAATTCTGCGGTTCAGCGATAAGAGCGATACAGGCGCCCGTAAACAAACCGAATATGTATTAATTGGAACTCTTATGAGTTTTGCAATTACAATTCTAGCCGGTTTGCTGGTAAATTACATCGCGTTCCAGTAATTGAACGTTGCTTTGTAATTGTTGAATTACAATATTCATCATCCTCTTATTAAGAGCCGAAGAATTTTTAATGTATTCCCGGTATTCCTCAATACTAAATTGACCAATCACCATTCCCTTCAGGCTATTTCTAAATTTAATATCCTTTTGTATGGCATTGGCGATATATATTAAACGGCGATCGGGGTTTAGCTCATAAAATGCATTTTTGTGTTTATTGATGTAATTTCTGAAGGCTTCCAGCAACAAATCTCTTTGTAGCTTAATAACGGGGCGTAGAGTACGGTTTTGGAATTGTTCATCGGTACTCATTTTTTCTGAAACCCTTGCCGAAGGAATCTCGGGCCGGATCTCGAGCAAACGAAGGTCTCTTGAGTCCATAAGTATGAAAGTTTCTTAAATGTAATCAATTTAAAGTTGCATTTTACGACAGTACCAACTACTTGTAAACCATTTATAAACAATTCTTTCAAGTTAAAATCCTCTTAATCGTTCCGGGTAGGCGCAGGCTAATTTTTATCTTTAAAAGAAAGCCTGAAAAATTATGATTAAATCCTATAATCCCTACACCGGGGAACTGCTTAAAGAATTTAAAGAACTCACCAAAAGCCAAATCGATACAAAGCTGGAGAATGCTCAAAAAAGCTTTCTTTCCTGGAAAAAAAATTCACTGGAAGAGCGTTCCAAAAAAATGAAAGCTGCGGCCCGGGAGCTTAAAAAGAATAGCCGGGAATATGCAGAAGATATAACCAGAGAAATGGGGAAACCCATTCAGCAGGCTATTGCAGAAATCGAAAAGTGCGCCTGGGTTTGCGAATATTATGCTGAAAATGCCAAAAATCACCTGGCCGATGAAAAAATTGAAACCGACGCCCATACTTCCTATATTAGTTACGAACCTCTTGGGGTGGTGCTCGCCGTAATGCCATGGAATTATCCGTTCTGGCAGGTTTTTAGGTTTGCAGCCCCTGCACTTATGGCAGGAAATATAGCGGTATTAAAACACGCCAGCAATGTGATGATTTCTGCTAATAATATTCAAAAAGTATTTGAACGGGCCGGATTTCCCGAAAACTGTTTTCAAAACCTGGTAATTGGAAGCGCTAAAGTTGAAGATATCATTAGAGATTCCCGAATAAAAGCAGTTACTCTAACCGGAAGCACCCCGGCAGGAAAATCTGTCGCTGCCATAGCGGGTGATGAGATAAAAAAATCGGTGCTTGAGCTAGGTGGAAGCAATGCCCTGGTGGTTTTAAAAGATGCCGATATTGAAAAAAGCGTGGAGAAATGCGTGATGGCCAGGTACCAAAATACAGGGCAGAGCTGTATCGCCGGGAAACGATTACTTCTGCAGGAAGATATTGCCGAAGATTTTCTCGAAAAATTCACTAAACAGGTGAGAGAACTCAAAAGCGGCGACCCAATGAACGAGGATACTTTTATTGGAGTTTTAGCCCGGGAAGATCTTGCTGAAGAACTTTATGAGCAGGTTCAAAATTCGGTGAAGAAGGGAGCAAAAATTCTACTGGGAGGAAAAAAGGATAAGGCTTATTTCGAGCCTACTATAATAGATGAAGTAAAACCGGGTATGCCGGTTTTTGATGAAGAAACCTTTGGGCCTGCAATCTCGGTTACCCGTTTTAAAGATGAATCTGAAGCCATAGACCTGGTGAACCAATCTAAATTTGGGCTGGGAGTTTCAGTCTTTACTGAAGATTTGGATAGGGCGGCAAAATTAATCCCTGAATTTGAGGATGGGGCGGTATTTATTAATGAATTGGTGAAAAGTGACCCGCGACTGGCCTTTGGAGGTACAAAAATTTCAGGTTATGGCCGCGAACTTTCACGCCACGGAATACAGGAGTTTGTAAATAAAAAAACCGTGTATTTCAATAAATTTTAAAATTTGAATTATGGAAAAACAACAAATAGCAGTAACTGTAGACTCGGTAATTTTTTGCAATTTGAATAATCACTATAAGGTGTTATTGATTCAGCGTAAAAATGAACCCTTTAAACAACAATGGGCCTTACCCGGCGGATTTGTAGAAGAGACCGAAGACCTGGAAGAAGCGGCGCGTCGTGAACTCGCCGAAGAAACCGGGGTAGAAGTCAAATCTATGCAACAGGTAAGTGCTTTTGGCAAACCGGGACGCGATCCCAGGGGTAGAACCATTTCTATTGCCTTTCTAAGCAGAATTTATTGTGAGGAAGATTTAAAACCCGGAACCGATGCAGGAGACGCGCGCTGGTTCGATATGAACAAATTACCCGAGTTGGCCTTCGATCACAAGGAGATCATCAAAACCGCCTGGGAATATCTCTAAAAATCACCGCTTATTTTTCTGAATTTTTAAACAGCAAACCGGTCAAATTTGGATTTTCGAAAAAGCGAACCTCCTATTTTAATGCCAGTTTTTTATTCTTTATTTTTAAAAGAAAAAGATGAGATTTCATACCCGAAAATGGATAAAACCGCAGGACCTAAATCCCAACCAAACTTTATTTGGAGGGAGATTGCTGGAGTGGATAGATGAAGAATGTGCGCTTTACAGCATAGTTCAACTCGAAAACCCACGTACGGTTACCAAGTATATGAGCGAAATTAATTTTCAGAATTCGGCGCGTCAGGGTGACATTGTAGAAATTGGAATTGAAGTGCTTAAGTTTGGCAGCACTTCTCTTACACTTAGATGCGAAGTTAGAAATAAAATGACCCGCTCTACTATAATAAGCATCGATAAGATCATTATGGTTACCTTAGATGAAAATGGAAATCCAAGCCCGCACGGAAAAACCCAGATAGAATACGTTAAAGACAGGTTGGAGAATCGGGCTTAATTGTTAGCTTCTTTTTTCTCCTTTTCCTCCTGGTCTTCAATGATTTGGTTGGCCTCTTTTAATTCTTCAAGAGTAGGTGGTTCGGGATCCTGTTCCAGGGCTCTTTCAGGCTCCAGGCTAAGGGAGGCATAAATAGGAAAATGATCAGATTTGATGTCTTTTCCCAGTTCGAGGTCGATTAGCCTGAATTCAGAAGTTGTAAATATATGATCCAACGGCCAGCGCAGTAATAAATTCTTAGCGTTGAAGGTATTATAGAAACCGCGGCCTGCCCGAACGTCCAATAATTTTCCTGTTTTTTGAAATAATCCCGTTGTAGCCGACCAGGAAACATCATTAAAATCTCCAATTACAACCACCGGAATTTCAGATTCCCTGGATAGTTTAGCAACTTTCATCATCTCTGCATCCCTGTCGGTGGAAGAAGGATTGTGTTGGGGCATTGGGGGAGTTGGGTGTATGGCGTAGAGTTGAATTTCATCACCCGACTTCAGTTTTACCTTTGCGTGAATGGACGGAATACTATCGTCTACTAAATATCTTACTTCAGGATCTATAAGTTCAAGCCTGGAATAAAGCAGCATTCCGTAGGTATTATCAAGTGGAACTTCAACCCGGTAGGGATAATTACCCGGAAGATTTTCTTTGATGAAATTCATCCATCGGGTATTGGTTTCGGTAAAAACCATAACATCGGCATTGAGTCTTTTTATTTCATCTCTCAGCGGAAGCATCTCTTCATTTTTCTGCAACACATTGGCCGTCATAATGCTAAAGCCCGAATCGCCAACCTGTTCTTCTGCATCACCAATTTCAAAGGGATATAACGGTGTATAAGCTGAAATTTTTGCAAACTGGTATAGGAAGCAGGTTAAAAGCACCCCCATAAAAATATAATCCCGAATTTCTTTAATTTCAAACCGAATGAAATATGCAGCCAGTGCCGCGAGACTTAAAAGGGTTAACTGAATATGCGGAAAATCAAATACTCTAATCCACCAAAAATCGGCAGCAATTAAAGGAATAAGCGTAAGCAGTACCGCTACAAGTCCAAAAGCCTGTAAAAATCGTTTTAAATCCATAAAAGATGTTTGATAGGTAAGGCTAATGTAGCTGAATATTAATCGGTGGGTTTATGCTTTTCTAAATATTTAACAATATCGTCACCCGAGGGGCTCTCAAAAAGCTGCAAATCAAAGTAGGGGAGAGCGGCAATTACATGATCGAAAATATCGGCGGTGATATATTCAAAATTTTCCCAGCGTTTATCACGGCTAAAGCATAAAATTTCCAGCGGTATACCGTGCGAAGTAGGCGCTAAATGCCTTACTATGATATACATTTCTTTATGTATCGCCGAATGATTTCTAAGATAACTATCTACGTATTTTCTAAAAATCCCGAGGTTGGTTTGATTTCTACCATTTATGGGAAGACTTTTATCTACTTCGCTTTTAAAATTATAGTCATCGATTTCTTTCTGGCGGGTTTCAAGATAGGGTTTGATGAGTTGAATTTTCTTAAATTTTTCAAGCTCTTCAGAAGTGACAAATCTCACTGAATTTTGTTTGACATATACTGCCCGTTTTATTCTACGTCCTGGCGATTCCTGCATCCCCCGCCAGTTATGAAAAGAATCTGAAATAAGACTATAGGTAGGAATCGTGGTATAGGTATTATCCCAGTTTTGCACTCTAACCGTGGCCAGGTTAATTTCGGTTACGGTACCATCGGCTCCATACTTACTAAATGTAATCCAGTCGCCAATGCGTACAATGTCATTAACTGTTACCTGGATTGATGCTACAAAGCCGAGGATGGTGTCTTTGAAAATAAGCAAAAGCACTGCAGAAGCAGCTCCCAGGGAAATCAGAAATTTAATGACCGACTCACCCGTTATTTCAGCAAAAATAAAGAGGAAGCCTATGAGCCAAATCACAATCATTACTACTTGTGTGTAACTTTCTACAGGCTTGTCTTTAAATGACTCGCGGGTTTTTAAATAAACTTTAGAGGTGCGTAAAAAACTGCGTAGTACCCAAACCGTTAAGATGATGAGATAGATATGAAATAAAAACTCAAATGCCCGAACCACCGGTGGAAAGTCTACCAGGATCATTGGGACCAGGTAGTGGAGTAAAATAAGCGTGGGTACCTGGCTTATGTACTTCGGAAAATTGGTTTGAATTAAATAATCATCAAAGGTAGTTTTGGTCTTGTTGGTGAAGTTTTTAAATGCTTCAACTACAAAATTACGGGTAAGGTAATTAATGCCCATAATTAGTAGTATGAGCAAAAATATGTTGATGAGTAAATTGAGGTACTGGGCGGCCTCAGGATACATCCCCTGGCTTATGAACAGCTCTTCCAGATAGCAAATCGCAGATTTAATCCAATCCCTTACTTCCATAGACTTTTATAGGTAACGTTTTTCCATATAAAATGGTCCAAAAGGCACGAGCGAACAGGCCATTACGATAAACAATTCGCGGGTGCTCCATCCCATTTTTTGCTGAATAAAGATCGCGCCCATAATATAGGCTATAAATAATACGCCGTGGGCCATACCAACCTGGCGCACCATTTCGGGGGAATCAAAAAGATATTTTAGCGGCATGGCTAAAAAGAGCAGGATTAAAAATGACCAGCCTTCCAGGATACTTATCCATTTAAAAACCTGTTTTTGTCGGGTGATTTCCATACTATTAGAATTTGGTGGCAAAGATAAATTTTCTACCTCACTTCACCCAGTAGATTCTATTATTTCAAATCACCTTAGATTGCTGCAATTAGCGTTTTATTAACTGGCCAAAGCCTTATTAATTCCTTAATTTGTGCCTCTAAATGAAAATTGAAAAAATGAAACCAAAAATATTGGTAACCGGAGGCCTTGGGTTTATAGGTTCTCATACTGTAGTTGCCTTGCTGGAAGATGGTTACGACGTCGTAATTATAGATGATCTTTCAAATTCCTCGATTGATGTTTTGGGAGGTATAACCAAGATCACGCAAAAAACCCCCGAGTTCGAAAATATTGATTTGAGAGATAAAGGTCGTGTAAAGGAATTTTTTAATGACTATCCCGATATTGAAGGAGTAATACATTTTGCTGCTTCAAAGGCGGTGGGCGAAAGTGTTGAAAACCCGCTTTTATATTATGAAAATAATTTATCCAGCCTCATTTATCTTTTAAAAGAACTAAATCGCAAAGATGAACCTAAATTTATTTTTAGCTCTTCCTGTACGGTTTATGGGCAGGCCGATAAACTGCCTATAGATGAGAATGCTCCCGTAAAAAAAGCCGAATCTCCTTATGGAAATACCAAGCAGGTAGGCGAGGAAATCATAGCCGATACCTGTAAAACCAGGGATTCTTTTAAAGCGATTGCGCTAAGATATTTTAATCCCATAGGAGCACACCCCAGTGGGGAGATTGGAGAACTACCGATAGGAACTCCCCAAAACCTGGTTCCTTTTATTACGCAAACCGCGATTGGAAAAAGGGAGAAGTTAAGTGTTTTTGGAGATGATTATCCCACGGCCGATGGGACTTGTATTCGGGATTATATTCACGTGATGGATTTAGCCAGGGCTCACGTTGTTGCTTTAAACCGTTTGATGGAGGGTAAAGAAAAGCAAAATTACGAGGTGTTTAATCTGGGAACCGGTAAAGGAAACTCGGTATTGGAAGTGATAGAATCTTTTGAAAAATCTACCGGAGAAAAATTGCCGTATCAAATCGCTACAAGGAGAGAGGGAGATATTATTTCTGCCTTTGCCGATACAACTAAAGCTAATGAAATTTTGGGCTGGAAAGCAGTTCACAATCTCGATGAAGCCCTGGCCAGTGCCTGGAAATGGGAAAAAGTTGTAAAAGAACGGGAAGAAAAATCTTCCGAAGAGTAAAAAGAAGAGGCTGTCTGAAAAGGCAGTCTCTTTTTTATTGGAAATAATTCAGGATAGTATTATTTTCATTGTATGAAAGCTAAAGTTGTATTTAAGACTTACGATCAATCCCAGTTAAGTCTTTTACCTCCCAGTTATGATGATTTGGTTCCTGCCCATCATCCCGTTAGAATCGTCAATAC